>JAITVR010000070.1 GCA_031285695.1 Prevotellaceae bacterium | reverse complement strand
GTGTACGCCGCAACGGTTGATTTAACCTCTGAAAACAAGCAGTACGAAGCCGTTTTACTTGGCCACAGCAGCCCCGATGGAAGCGATGGTGCAATTAATACAGATTTGTCGGGCTCGGGCTTGACCACCGCGCTGAGCATTGTAAAAAGCATAAAAATTACCATTCAATGAAAAAATTTGCACTCATAACCATTGCCTTTTTTGCGCTGCTAAACGCAAAGGCGCAGCTTGCCGAACGCCTAACTTTTACCACCAGCATTGGCACGGGCATTGCCATAAGTGAGCAGGAAAGCCTTCCATTTTTTTGGCAAATTTCGGGAAGCTACAATTTTAATGAGCGATTTTCGGCAGGCGCAGGAACCGGATTTTCGCTTTACGAAAAAGCGCTGATTCCGCTGTTTGCCAACGCAAAATTCAACCTTGTAAAGCCGCGAAAATTTACGCCCTACGTTGATTGCAGCCTTGGCTACAGCTTTGCGCCAAGCAACGAAGCCATTGGCGGACTGCACCTCAACCCATCGCTTGGCGTGGAGTATTCGATTTTTGAAAGTAAAAAAATATTTTTTGCCGTAGGCTACGAAATGCAAAAGCTGAAGCGGATTAAAAAATACGCCAACCAATACTTTGAGGCGGAGTTTGAGGAGCAGCTCAGCCATAGCACAATTTCGCTAAAGCTGGGTTTTGCGTTCTAATTTTTGTGCTATCCTATGCGCTGTTACCCTGAGCTTGTCGAAGGGTTTAAGCAAGGAAAATCCCACGCCGCAATGCTTCGACAGGCTCAGCATGACAACGCGCACACCCGCCGTCATTGCGAGCGGGTTTAGCGAAGCAATCTCAAGCCAATGGTTTGAGATTGCCGCGTTGCTCGTACCTCGCTCCTCGCAATGACGGTGGTTTTTCAACAAGTTCAGAATGACAGTCCGCAGACTTAAAGCAGACAATTCCATTCTTTTTTTGTACTTTTGCCGACTGAAAACAAAAATTCCAAATTTCTGATTCCAAATTTCAAATTGGCGCACGAAAATCTGAAATTTGAAACTTGGAATTTGAAATCAAATTTTTTATGGACAAAAAAATTACAGTCGGCATAGTGGGCGGCGCGGGCTACACCGCAGGCGAGCTGCTGCGCATTTTAGTAAACCACCCGCAGACCGAGGTTAGCTGGGTGTACAGCACCAGCAACGCAGGCAACCCTGTAAGCCGGGTGCACAGCGATTTGCTGGGCGAAACCGAGCTCACATTTACCGACAAAATTACTGATGTTGATGTAATTTTTCTGTGCTTGGGGCATGGACTTTCCGCCGATTTTTTGCAAAAAAATAGCTTGGCAAAAAGCACAAAAATTATCGACTTGGGCAACGATTTTCGCGTGAATAACACGTGTGGCGAGCGCACTTTTGTGTATGGTTTGCCCGAAATTTTTCGCAGCCAAATTCGCGCAGCGCAAAACATTGCCAACCCCGGCTGCTTTGCCACCGCCATACAATTAGCCTTGCTTCCGCTTGCGCAAAGTAAATTGCTGACCAATGAAGTGCACATCAACGCCATTACCGGCAGCACCGGCGCAGGCCGCTCGCTGAGCGAAACCGGGCACTTTAGCTACCGCAACAATAATGTGGCCATTTACAAACCTTTCAAGCACCAGCACCTTGCCGAAATAGGCAAAACGCTGAGCACGGCGCAGGGCGAAAATATTGCTGAACTTTCATTTATTCCCGTGCGCGGCAACTTTACGCGCGGCATTTTTGCTACGCTTTATACCGAGTGTAATTTAAGCGAAGACGAAGCAAAATCGCTGTACAAAAACTTTTACAAGGAGTGCGCTTTTACCTTTGTTTCCGATGCCGAAATTTCTTTAAAAGAAGTGGTAAACACGAATAAGTGTTTTTTGCACGTACAAAAAATTGGAAAAAAGCTGCTCATTACTTCTATCATCGATAACCTTGTGAAGGGCGCGTCGGGGCAGGCGGTGCAGAACATGAATCTGATGTTTGGGCTGGACGAAAGCTGCGGACTGCGGCTCAAGCCAACGGGATTTTAAAAGTTTACCCACGTCATTGCGGGCTTGACACAATCTCCCTATTTTTCTGCTTCTCTCTGTTACTTTGTCTTGACACAAAGTAACCAAAAGTCAAGACAAAATAAAGCTCGAACCGCAATTTTGTCTTCCCACCGCACGCCCTCGCACAAGCCCAAGAGGGCGCAGCGTGCGATAGCCATTTTGCCGCAAGGCAACGGAAGCGGCATGAACTTTGTAGGCGGGGTACCCGCAGGGCGAAGGCGGCGCAAAACAAAATGGTGTTTGAGCGAAGCGAGTTCATTTTGTTTAGCCGACAAGTCCGTAGCGGGTCGCCGAGAAGTCAAGCCGCGAGTTTTTTTGTTACTTTTTTTGACGGACAAAAAAAGTAAAGGCAGGGTAAAAGATTCAGATGGCAAGGCAAATTTGCAGTAACAATGTAATGTAAGTTATGGCTCTGTAAATTTGTAAATCCTGTCTGCGTAAAAACATTTCCCACTTTTGTAACCTTTTCTCAACAAAAAGTTATACCTTTGCCGTTGTTATTTCGTTCAATGGCAGGTGTTTTTTTATAAAAACGGAGTAAATGCTTTTTCTTCTTTCGTGCGTAGCTTCAGCTTTTCTCATTGCGTTTATCGTAATGCCCGTGCTCATTAACGTCCTTACGCGGCGGCAAATTTTGGACATTGGCGGACGACGCAAAATCCACAAGGGCTTTGTGCCCTCGATGGGTGGCATTGCTATTTTCATTGGCTTTGCCTTTTCTACCATGGTGTGGATGCCCTACGCGGAGCTGGCGTACTACCGCTACTTTTGCGGAGCCATGCTTATTCTTTTCGTTACGGGCATGCGCGATGACCTTGCGCCGCTAAGCCCGCGCGGCAAGCTGGTAATGCAGCTAATGGCGGCTTTTTTGGTGGCCTGGGGCGGCGGTAACGACGAGGGCATTCGCATTACCTCGTTTTACGGATTTATGGGCATACACGAGCTGCCGCTGGTGGTTAGCTACCTGCTTAGCATTTTCTTTATTATTGTAGTTACCAACGCCTTTAACCTTATTGATGGGTTGGACGGATTGGCGGGTTTGATTGGCTTGATTGCGTTTACCATTTTGGCGGGCTGGTTTTTGCTGGTGCGCGACACGCACAACCACTCGTGGGCTATGGGCTTGCTGCTGGTGGGATTTATTGGCGGCATAGTGGGATTTTTGTGCTACAACTGGCACCCTGCCTCCATTTTTATGGGCGATACGGGCTCGCTGCTGCTGGGCTTTGTGCTATCGGTGGGCGCAATTAAATTTTTGCAGCTAAACGGCAGCGAGTCGCTCATTAGCGACCTTAAGCTGGGCGCGCCGCTGAGCATGGCTGCGGCCATTGCCTTTATTCCGCTGTTCGACACGGGGCGCATTTTTTTGCTGCGCATAAGCCAAGGTCGGTCGCCGTTTTCGCCCGATAAGCTGCACGTGCACCACCTGCTGATGCGCGTGGGGCTAAAGCACTCGCAGGTTGCCCTAATTATGGGCGGCGCGTACTTGGCGCTGGTGGGCGTTGTTTTTGTGCTTTCGCACATGCTTTCGGACAATCT
Organism: Prevotellaceae bacterium; assembly: GCA_031285695.1. Taxonomy (GTDB): domain Bacteria; phylum Bacteroidota; class Bacteroidia; order Bacteroidales; family UBA932; genus JAITMY01. The sequence continues at coordinate 893 of JAITVR010000070.1, read as the reverse complement.
TCTTATTCCTATCCTAATAGCCACGGGTGTAGGGCTGCACTTTTTGCTAAGCTACGTGGTGGACTCGGTTTTTGACAAGCGCCGCGATAAGGTGCAGGACTACGTTGCTGCACTAAACAGCGGGCGGTAAGCTACGACCAACCTTTTTTCTTTACCAACTTTCCGCTTTTTTGAGAAGAGTTTTTGCTGAATGTTGCAACTTTTTTCTGCTTAGCAAAAGTCGGTTTTTTCGTTTTTGAAAAACTTGGTTTTGTAGCATTTTGCGCCTTTACACCCTCGCGTGAATCAATTTTTGAATTTTGAATTCTTGAATTTGAAATTTGAGTCGAAGCCTCCTCTGTTCCCACCGAATTTTCTACCATTCGATTGATTTCCGTCATTTCTTTTTCGGTCAAAAAACGCCACTCTCCGGTTTGCAGTCCTGTAAGCGTAACGTTCATAATCCGCACACGTTTAAGTCGTTGTACCTCGTATCCCAGCGCTTCGCACATGCGCCGAATTTGCCGATTTAGCCCCTGCGTAAGAATGATGCGAAAGCGCGTATCGGTTTCGCGCGTGAGCTTGCAGGGCTTGGTAATTGTTCCCAAAATGGGAACGCCGCGCTGCATGTGCCGCTCAAATTCGGGCGTGATGGATTTGTTTACCGTAACCAGGTACTCCTTTTCGTGCATGTTGCCCGCGCGCAAAATTTTGTTGACAATATCGCCGTCGTTGGTCAAAAAAATTAGCCCTTCCGAGGGTTTATCCAGCCGCCCGATGTTGAAAATGCGTTCGGGAAAATTGATGTAATCAACAATGTTATTGGGCTCGTTAGTGTCTGTGGTGCAGGTTATTCCAACAGGTTTGTTGAAGGCAATGTAAACCGTGCGCGCGCGCTGCTTCACCAAGTGTCC
>JAITVR010000210.1 GCA_031285695.1 Prevotellaceae bacterium | reverse complement strand
CATCACCAAGATACCCCCAACAGTCCAACCCAACAGTGGATTCTTGAGCCTTAGCGCCAGGAAAATTTATTTTCCTCTTTAAAACCTATGGACTTTGAGTCCATAGTGGTTTAGTTTTTTTAGAAATTAGAGATTTTTAAGATTAATCAGAAGTTTAGGAAGATTAGGAAGTCTAAGAAGGTGGTGAATTCCTAAACTTCTTAGATTCCCTAAACTTCCTATTTTTCAAGAAGCGCTACGCGCAGCAGCTTGTTGGCGTTGGGCGCTGCGGTTACGGTTTTTATTTTCAAGTTTGCCGCGGCTGCCAAGTCCGACAAATTTCGGTTGACGGTGGTAAAAAGCAGCGTGGCTATTGGCTCTATAAGCTTTCGCAGCCAGCCAGCTTTTTCGCCTGTAAGTAAAAATTTGTCGGCCACCACCACTCTTCCGCCGGGCTTGAGCACGCGCGCCGCTTCGCACAAGCATTTTTCGGCATCGGGAATGACGGCTACAATGAAGTGCAAAATTACGCAGTCAAAGGTTTCGTTGGGAAATTGCAGCTGCTGCCCGTCCATTTCCAGCACCTCAATATTTGCGTCCAACTTTTCGCGCTGAAGCTTCATTCGCTCCACCATATCCGGCGTAAGGTCCACGGCTGTTACGTTTTTAAGATTTTTCAAAAACGGAAAATCGGCGCCCGTGCCACCGCCCACAACCAGTATTTTTTCGTCGGCACGCGCGGCAAGCAGCTCAAAGGATTTTGCGCGCGTGCGCTCGGCTACAACTTTTATAAGAAATGGATAAATTGGCGCGTATATGCTGTACCGAATTTTGTTCCAAGCGTTTGTATTTATTTTCATAAAATTACTTTTTCAAGTTTTGACTTTAAGCGTCCTCATTGTCATTGCGGGCTTGACCCGCAATCTCCTGCAATGAGCCACTTCTATCATGGGATTGCGGGTCAAGCCCGCAATGACAACATAACAGCCCGCAACCTAAGCGGGATAAATCTCCCTCAATTTTAGCAGCGGAAGTATTAAAAAAAATACGGAATTATCCCCATTGCCCGTTACTATTGTATTCTCTGCAAAAAAATCATATATTTGCAGGCTTGTAATAAAATAATCATAAAAAAGAAGGAGATTTGACATGAAAAAGTTAGTACTTATGCTTGGTCTGTTGCTGCTCAGCTATGCAGGGGCGCAGGCCAATACCACCGAGGTAAAGTACCTCTCGGGAAAGGGCTACGATGATGCGGTGGACTGGGAGTTCTTTTGCACCGAAGGGCGCAACAGCGGCGTGTGGACCACCATCAAGGTGCCCTCGTGCTGGGAGCAGCAGGGCTTTGGCGGCTACACCTACGGCGTAAACTTTTACGCCAAAAAAACCGCGCCCGGCATTACCAAAGAGCAGGGGCAGTACAAGCTTAAGTTCGATATGCCCGCCGAGTGGCTGGGCAGGCGCATTCGCATAGTGTTTGACGGCGTAATGACCGATGCCGTGGTGCGCGTAAACGGGCAAAAGGCAGGCCCCGTGCACCAGGGCGGCTTTTACCGTTTTATGTACGATATTACCGGCATGGTGCGCGTAGGGCAAGACAACCTGCTTGAGGTAAACGTGAGCAAGGAGTCGGAAAATGAAAGCGTGAACCTGGCCGAGCGCCGCGGCGACTACTGGAACTTTGGCGGCATATTCCGCCCCGTATTCTTGCAGGTGCTGCCGGCACAGTTTATCGACCGCGTAGCTATTGATGCCAAGGCCGACGGCAATTTTACCGCCGATGTATTTTTGGGCAACGCCCTGGAAAAAGGCTTTAGCATGACCGCGCAAATTACCGACACGGCAGGCTCGCCCGTAGGTTCGCCCCTACAGGTAGAGGTGCCCAAAGGCGGCGATAAGGTAACCCTTACCACCAAGCTTGATAACCCCAAGCTGTGGACGGCCGAAACTCCTAACCTTTACAAAGTAAAATTTACCCTTAAGGAAGGCGACAACGTGCGCCACATCGTGGGCGAGCGCTTTGGCTTTCGCACCATTGAAGTGCGCGAGCGCGATGGCGTTTATATCAACGGTCAGCGCGTGCTGATGCGCGGCGTAAACCGCCACAGTTTTTGGCCCGAAACCGGCCGCACGCTCAACCGCAAGCTGAACTACGATGATGTGAAGCTGATGAGGGAAATGAACATGAATGCCGTGCGCATGTCGCACTACCCGCCCGACCCCGAATTTCTTGATGCCTGTGATGAGCTGGGTCTTTTTGTGCTAAACGAGCTGGGCGGCTGGCACGGCAAGTACGATGATGGCGTAGGAAAAAAGCTGGTAGGCGAGCTCATTACCCGCGACCTTAACCACCCCAGCATCATTATGTGGGACAACGGCAACGAGGGCGGCTGGAACACCAACCTCGACGGCGAATTTCACAAGTGGGATATTCAAAAGCGCCCCGTAATTCACCCCCAGCAGTACCTTAGCGGCATCGAAAGCATGCACTACCGCTCCTACGGCGAAACGCAGGAATACCTACGCGGCGACTACATTTACATGCCTACCGAATTCCTGCACGGGCTGTACGATGGCGGCCATGGCGCAGGCCTGTACGACTACTGGGAAATGATGCGCCAGCACCCGCGCAGCGCCGGCGGCTTCCTGTGGGTGTACGCCGATGAGGGCGTGGTACGCGCCGACCAGGGCGGCCGCATTGACCACGATGCCGACCACGGCGCCGATGGCATTGTAGGTCCGCACCACGAAAAGGAAGGCAGCTTCAACACCATTCGCGAGGTGTGGTGCCCTGTGCAAATCATGAACAAGGAAATCAACGACCGCTTTAACGGCGTGCTTCAGGTCGAAAACCGCTACGACTTTACCAACCTCAACCAGTGCAAATTTGCCTGGGAGTTGGCTAGCTTCCCCCGCCCTGAGCAGCTGCGCGTGGGGCACAAGACCGTTGCCGAGGGCGAAATTACCGGCCCCAACGTGCTTCCGCATGCCGAGGGCGAGCTGAAAATAATGCTGCCCGATACCTGGCGCGAGGCCGATGTGCTGTACGTTACCGTAAAAAATCCCAACGGCGAAAGCCTGTGGACTTGGTCGTACTCGTGGAAAAAACCAACCGACTTTTTCAACGCTTACCTTCCTCAACCCAAGGCTGCCGGCGCCAAGGATAGGCCTGTGAAGCAGCGCAGCAGCAAGGATAACGTTACCATCAACGCTGCCGACTTGGAGCTGACTTTCAATAAAACTTCGGGCGAATTGACAGCGCTTAAGCAAAGGGGAAAAACCTTTTCCATTAGCGGCATGAAGTTTATTGCCGCACGCCGCGCCGACCGCTCGCTCGACGGCTGGGTGGGCGAAAATGTTCCCAAGGGCGTGAGCCGCATTTACAACGAGGTAAAGGCCGACAGCAAGGTTACCGCCTTCAACGTTCGCAGCGAGGGCAACGATGCGCTGGTGGAAGTTACCTACTTTGGCGCGCTGCAAAATGTGCTGTGGCGCATTTCACCCGATGGCAATATTCGCATTGAGTACGAGTACGAGTACGATGGCGTGGTGGAGCTTATGGGCGTAAAGTTTGACTACCCCGAGCCGCAAATGAAATCTATGCGCATGCTGGCCAAGGGTCCGTACCGCGTGTGGCAAAACCGCCTGCACGGCACCACTCTTGATGTGTGGAAAAACGATTACAACGACCCCATTCCGAGCGAAAGCTTTGTGTACCCCGAGTTCAAGGGTTACTACAACGACTGGCGTTGGGTGGCCTTTGAAACCAGCGAGGGCACCATTACCATGGGCAACGAGCTTACCGGCAACTTCCTCGGCGTATATACCCCGCGCGATGGTCGCGATGCGCAGCTGTACACCATTCCGCAAACGGGCTTGGCCGTGCTCGACGTTATTCCCGCCGTGCGCAATAAGGTAAACACCACCGACCTTGTAGGCCCCTCATCGCAGGCGCAGCGCGTAAGCGGCGTGCGCAGCGGCGTGGTGCATTTAAAGTTTAAGGCAAAATAGTAATTTCAGATTCCAAATTTCAAATTTCAGATTTAACCACTAATTTGAAATTTGGAATCTGAAACTTGAAATTAAATATTACATCATGAAAACAAAACTCTTTTTCATCGCCGCGCTTTGCGCACTTTCATTTTCTGCGCTTGCGCAAAACAGCGAGCTGCGCTACATAGGCAAGCAGCAAAGCAACCCTGACTACCACCACGGACAGCTGTCGCCGGTGGTGGGCGTGCACAACATTCAGGTAATGCGCGCCAACCGCCAATTCCCCGAGCTGGCCGATGGCTACGGCTGGACCTACAACCACGCCTCGATGATTGCGTACTGGAACGGAAAATTTTACGTGAGCTACCTCAGCAACCCCGTGAACGAGCACGGTCAGCCCGGGCAAACGCTGCTCGCCACCTCGCCCGACGGCTACACGTGGAGCCGCGCGCAGGTAATTTTTCCGCAGTACGAAGTTCCTGCCGGCACAACGTACAATGTGGATAAAAAAACCGAATACATTACCAACGCCATCATGCACCAGCGCATGGGCTTTTACGTAAGTAAAAGCAACCGCCTGCTTATGCTTGGCTTCTACGGCGTGTGCCCCACCGGCAAGGACAAGCCTTTTGACGAAAATGGCATTGGCCGCGTGGTGCGCGAGCAAAAGGCCGACGGCACGCTGGGCGATATTTTCTTCATTCACTACAACCAAGGTTGGAACGAAAAAAATACCCGCTACCCGCTCTACACCAAAAGCAAGGATAAAGTTTTTGTTGCAGCCTGCAAGGAGCTGCTGGCCGATAAGTTGATGACCCAGCAGTGGGTGGAGGAAGCCAACGCCAACGACCCCATCATTAGCCTCAAGGGCGGCGACAACAAGGCATGGAGCATTTACCACCTGCCCGATGGTCGTGCGCTTGGCGTGTGCAAGCACTCGCGCTACGGCATTACTTCTGATGAAGGTAAAACATGGAGCGAGCTCAAGCTTGCCACCAACGTGGTAACGTGGAATGCTAAAGTTTGGGGACAAAAAACTTCGGACAATCGCTACGCCATGGTGTATAACCCCTCGCTGTACCGCTGGCCGCTTGCGGTAATGACCGGCAACGATGGCTTAACCTTCGATAACCTGCTTACCGTGCACAACGAAATTTCTACCCGCCGCTACGAGGGCGCATACAAGAGCTACGGCCCGCAGTACATTCGTGGCATTGCGGAGGGCAATGGCAAGCCTGCCGACGGCAAAATGTGGCTTACCTACAGCATGAACAAGGAGGATATTTGGGTGGCCTCGGTGCCTGTTCCCGTTACCGGAAAAGTTACCGGCGCGGTAAACGATGTTTTTGCTCAAATGAAGGACGGCGAGGAGTTGAAGTTTTGGAACATTTACAGCCCGCTGTGGTCGCCTGTGAAGGTGGAGAAAGGCAGCACCGGCGAAAAGGCGCTCGTGCTGCGCGACAAGGACAGGTACGACTACGCCAAGGTGGAGCGCGTATTTGCAGCCAACAAAAAAGTGAAGCTCAACTTTACCGTTACCCCCGCGCAGAATGCTGACGGACTTTTGCACGTAGAGCTGCAAGATGCCAAGGGAGCCACCTGCATTCGCCTGGTGTTTGATGCTGACGGCACGCTGAAGCACAAGCCCCGCGCGCGCTTTAGCAACCTGCAAAAGTACGAGCCCAACACCGACTACAACATCAGCATTGACCTTGACACCGATGCGCGCCGCTACGACATTACCATTAACGGCAAGGAGTGGAAAGGACAGTGGTGCATGATGCCCGTTGAAAGCGTTGAGCGCATTATGTTCCGCACCGGCGACCGCCGCTACCTGCCCACCATCGATACGCAGGAGGAAGACGGCAGCGGCGACATGCCCCTTGCCGGCGTAGCCGAAAAAGAAGCAGCCTTTGCAGTAAAATCTTTGAAGGTAGAATAGCTATGTTGACCTAATCTCATGCGCAGAATTCATAACTTGCTAATATTTGCTCTGCTTCTTGTATTTTCATCATGCAAGAAAGATTCAGAGGAATTGTTGACGTGGTATAAGGTCTATGGGATGGGCACGAACATAGATGTTTCAGTTGCCAACAATGTAGATTATAATTGGTACATCGACCAATACTATACAGGTACGCACTGGAACGTTAATTGTGGTCCTGCCTCTGTTACTATGGCGTTGAAGTGGGAACTCCCATTTTTTAATAGAACGACAGAGGATGCCCGCAACACCTATCCGTTGGACGGTGGTTGGTGGCACACAACAGATATTGTTAACTATTTGAACTTATATCATGCACGTGGCAGGGTAATAGAATTTAATCAGGAGGAAGATTTACTTGCAGAGTTGGATTTAGGTAATATTGCTATTTTGTGTTTGGACATGTACTATGTTCGAAAGGAAACAAAAGGAGAGCAGTGGGCTATCGATAAATTTTATAGTACGGAAAATCCTGAAAGTGGTCATTTTATTATTGTCAAAGGGTATAAAAAGGTTGGAAATAACACCCTTTTTGAAGTGTACGACCCGTGGTCAATCGATAAAAGATATGAAGATGGCAGATTCATGGGGCTTGATAGGCTGTACAGGTCAGAGGATATTATGAAAGCCACAAACGTTTGGTGGAAGTACGCTATCGTGATTTATCCAAGAACTACAAAGTTTGCCATTCCTTTGGCGTTGCCGTCAAAACAAAAGTCTTTTGATATGACTAATATTCCCAATCAAAAAGGACGATAAAATAGCACGAGATTCTTCGACTCCGCTACGCTTCGCTCAGAATGACAACGGTCAGAGTTCGTAGTGCGTTATAGCCCACTTTAGGGGGTTGGGGGTAAAATTGTAAATTGTACTTCATTATTTGTAAATTCTTTTTATGCGATTAATTTCTCTTCTTCAGCCCAAAAAATTATCCGTTGGCGCAGGCGCCTTGGATTTATTTGCCGATGATTTTTTGGCGGCAGGCTACAAAAGTTTGGTTGTGCTTACCGCGCCGCCCATTGTGCCGCTCATTAGCGCAACGCTCGATAAGCTGCGGCAGCAGGGCGTAAAAATTATGCTTATTGACAGCATTCAGCGCGAGCCTACCGTAACCGATTTGGAAAACATTTTGGCCCTTGCCGAAAAAGCCAACGCCGATAGCGTAGTAGGCATTGGCGGCGGCAGCGTGTTGGATTTGGCGAAATTAGTGGCCGCAAAAATCAACAATCCGCAGCCCATTAGCGGCATGTTTGGTACAGGTTTTGTAAAAAGTCGAAACGCTTACCTGGCCTGCATTCCCACCACCTCGGGCACCGGCAGCGAGGTGTCACCCAACGCTATTTTGCTCGACGAAAGCGACAGCATGAAGAAGGGCATCGTCAGCCCCTTCCTTGTACCCGACGCCGCCTACGTTGACCCCACGCTTACCCTTGGGCTTCCGCCAAAATTTACTGCCGAAACAGGGCTCGATGCGCTGTGCCACTGCGTGGAGGCGTACACCAACAAGTTTGCGCACCCCGTCATTGACATGTACGTGCTGGAGGGAATTCGCCTCATCAGCCGCAACCTATTGACTGCTGTAAAAGATGGCAAAAACCTCGAAGCGCGCACCAGCCTTTCGCTTGGCAGCCTGTACGGCGGCTTGGGTTTAGGGCCGGTAAACACTTCGGCGGTGCACGCGCTGTCGTACCCGCTGGGTGGCGAGTTTCACATTGCGCACGGCTTGGCCAACGCTATTTTGCTGCCCGAAGTCTTTGCCTTCAACATGGACAGCAACGTGAAAAAGCACGCCGACATTGCCCTTGCCATGGGCGTTGAAAACGCAGGTTCGGACTTGGATATTGCCAAAAAAGGAGTAGAAGCCTTGCGCCAACTGGTGCGCGACTGCGGCATTCCGGCCAAGCTATCGGACCTTGGTGTTGACCCCGCAATGCTTGATAAGCTTGCCGAAAATGCCCTAACCGTGCAGCGCCTGCTCAAGAACAACCCCAAGGAGGTAAGGCTTGAGGACGCAAAGGCAATTTACAAAAAGTTGTTTTAGAAAATCGCCACGAGTGCACGAATAAGAAATGATTTTTCCGTTAAGTCAAGGTTCACACCTTGACTTTTTTTATTCAGAATTGTACCGTCGCTGTCATTGTTGAGTTTGACTCGCAACCGTAGCAAAGCCAATGACGTGGTGCAATCTCGGCGCGGTTGGGGATAAAACAGAATTTTGCTATCTTTGGGCAAACTAAAAACAC
>JAITVR010000143.1 GCA_031285695.1 Prevotellaceae bacterium | reverse complement strand
CACTCCTTCTTATAGGTGCCGGCCACAGGGTGCTGAAAGCGCGTGGGGTTGGTGGAGTTGCCGGTAATGGAAACGTCAACGCCCTCGCTGCGCATAACGGCAACGCCCTCGCGAACATCATCGCAGCCGTAGCACTTTACGCTGGCGCGCTCGCCCTTTGAGTAAGGTTTTTCCTTCACCACGTTGAGCGCACCGCTTGCGTAGTCAAACTGCGTTTGCACGTAGGTAAAGCCGTTGATGCGCGAAATTACCATAGCGGCATCTTTTCCCAAACCGTTCAGAATAACGCGGAGCGGCTCCTTGCGCACCTTGTTGGCCGATTTGGCAATACCAATGGCGCCTTCGGCAGCAGCAAAGCTTTCGTGCCCTGCCAAAAAGGCAAAACATTTGGTTTCCTCGCGCAGCAGCATGGCGGCTAAGTTGCCGTGCCCAATGCCCACCTTGCGGTCGTCCGCCACCGAGCCGGGAATGCAAAACGCCTGCAAGCCTTCGCCTATTGCTTCGGCAGCTTCGGCAGCTTTTTTGCAGCCCTTCTTAAACGCGATGGCTGCACCAACTACATACGCCCACTTTGCGTTTTCAAAACAGATTTTTTGCGTATCCTCGCACACTTGATATGCGTCAACGCCTTTTCCGGCGCAGATTGCCTCTGCTTCCGCAATATCTTTAATGCCGTAAGAATTTAATACCTTATTAATATTATTAATTCTGCGGTCTTGCGATTCGAATTTTACTACTCTTGCCATTTTAATTTAGAATTTAGAATTGATAATATTAATTCTCACGCGGGTCAATGTACTTTGCTGCTTCCGCAAAACGACCGTAGGTAGAGGTTGCTTTTTTCAGCGCCTCGTTGGCATCGGTGCCCTTTTTCACGGCGTCCATCATTTTACCCAGGTGGATAAATTCGTAGCCTATAACTTCGCCGTCGGCATCAAGCGCCATGCGGTTGATGTAGCCTTCGGCCATTTCCAAGTAGCGAACGCCTTTTGCCTTGGTCGAAAACATGGTGCCCACCTGCGAGCGCAGGCCCTTGCCCAAATCTTCCAAACCTGCGCCAATGGGCAGGCCGCCTTCGCTGAACGCGCTTTGCGTGCGACCGTAAACGATTTGCAAAAACAGCTCGCGCATGGCGGTGTTAATGGCGTCGCAAACCAAGTCGGTGTTGAGCGCTTCCAAAACGGTTTTTCCGGGAAGAATTTCCGAGGCAATTGCCGCCGAGTGCGTCATGCCCGAGCAGCCAATGGTTTCCACCAAAGCCTCCTCAATAATTCCGTCTTTTACGTTTAGCGTAAGCTTGCACGCGCCCTGCTGCGGTGCGCACCAACCCACGCCGTGCGTAAGGCCCGAAATGTCCTTTACTTCCTTCGATTTTACCCATTTTCCTTCCTCGGGAATGGGCGCCGAGCCGTGCATTTGACCCTGCTTTACCACGCACTGGTGCTCTACTTCATGTGAATAAATCATAGCGTTTTTTTGTTTGTTATTTTCTCTATTTTTTCAAAATCCGCACAAAGATACAAAACAATTGACAATTTATAACGAATAATTGACAATTAACTTGTCTGCGCAGGTTTGTGCGCCCATTGTTCATTGTCAACTATCAATTGTCAATTGTTTCGTACCTTTGTGCGGATGAAAATAAAAGCTGCTATCCTCTTTTTTGCGCTGCTGACAAGCCTTGCCGTGCAGGCGCAAACCAACCTCCTGCTGCACGATTTGCAGGCCGAAGGTTGCTGCAAAAAAAACTTTGTTCCCTCGCCCGATTTGGTAAAAAAGTACAACCTGCGCAAGGACTGCAAAACCTACTACGCAAGCGGATTTTTGCACGTAGCCGGCAATTTTCGGCCAAGCAATATTCAAGATTTTTCTATCAAAATAAATACACAGCTGGACAGCTTGTGGACGGTACAAATTCCCATACAAAATTTAGAAAAGCTGCTGCAAACAAAAGGCGTAAAAAGTTTTGAAGTTGGCCGAAAAGCGCAGATGAAAAAATTGATAATGAAAAAATGATAATGAATAATTCTCAACTCTATAAAAAAGCGCTCGACTTGCAACCCTTGACGGACGAAGAAGCGCTGCTTCTTTACGAGCGCGCACCGCTTGCCGAGCTAATGAGTGTAGCCCATCAACTGCGAAAAATCCACGTGCCGGGGCGCGGCGTAAGCTGGCAAATTGACCGCAACGTAAACATCACAAACGTGTGCATTTCGGGCTGCAAATTTTGCACCTTCCACTGCGGTTTGCAGAGCGAAAAAAACTTTACGACAACGCTCGAAGAATATTCGCAAAAAATTGAAGAACTTTTTGCCAAAGGCGGCAACCAACTGCTGCTGCAAGGCGGGCTGCACCCCAAGTACGGATTAAGTTTTTACGAAGATTTATTTAAGCAGCTCAAGCAAAAATTCCCTTCACTAAAGCTGCACGCATTGGGTCCTCCCGAAGTAGCGCACATTGCCAATCTCGAAAATCTTTCGTGCCGCGAAACGCTGCAACGCTTGGTGACAGCGGGGTTGGACAGCCTTCCCGGAGCTGGCGCCGAAATTTTGGTTGACGAAATTCGCAAAAAACTTTCGCCCGCGAAACCAAACGTGCAGGCTTGGCTCGACGTAATGCGCGAAGCGCACCGCATGGGCTTAGCCACCTCCGCCACCATGATGTTTGGGCACATCGAAACGCGCGCCGAGCGCATACGCCACCTCATGCTCATTCGCGATTTGCAGGGCGAAAAACCTGCCGGCACCTACGGATTTTTATCCTTCATTTGCTGGCCTGCGCAGCTGGAAAACGTGGCGCACAATCCTGTTTTTGCCGGCGTAAAAAAAGTGAGTACGGAAGAATATATTCGTACCATAGCCATTGCGCGCATTGTGTTACACAACGTGCCCAACATTCAAGCCTCGTGGCTTACCGTGGGCAAACCCACCGCGCAGCTGTGCCTGTGGGCCGGCGCCAACGATTTTGGCTCTATTATGATTGAGGAAAATGTGGTTTCCTCAGCCGGCAGCAGCCACAAGTTCGATGCTGAGGGAATACAGGCTGCCATTCGCGAAGCAGGGTATGAGCCGTGGCTGAGAAATCAGCGGTATGAGATGGTTTTTACAAGTGATTAAAGTTTCTATAAACCAAAATCGCTCTTATTTATTTTTTCGTCTTTTAACATCTCGTCTATCCTGTCCAACTCTTCCTTATGATTGTGAATAGTATCGTCAACAGATTTTATTGCCCTACCCAACTTTCTGAAAAAAGTTGCATTTCTATACCTAATTGTCACACACGCTATGAAAAGGGTGCTCCAAACAAAATAGCCAACAAAACCAAGCAAACAAACGCCAATGGTAATATAAACGATACTTCTATCTGTCATCCAATTGGGAGCATTAAATCCCCTTCCATTCAGCGATGTTACAAAATATACAAACATTATAGGAAAGATTATTAATACTTTCCAAAAATGAGGGTGAAAACAATAGTTCAAAAAACCGCACAAGTTATGCAAGATAGGGTGCTTTTCCTTCCTAAACCAAAGTTCCCCCTCTGCAACCAAACATACAACCAAAACCGCGATTATTAGGGCATTCGACCAAAACAAAAATGATGTCGGCTGCGTTTCATTTACGGCTGCAAAAATAAGGACTAAAATGCCGTATAGTCCAGTTAGTCCACAAATAAAAGGGAGATGAGATACCGCTGTTTTTCTTTCTATTTTATCCTTGTACTCTTTTTCCAAAGAGTCAACTTTATCTCCTTTGATATACTCATTTTCAAGTTTTAACTTATCAGCAAAAAAAGAATCCCTTGCTGCCACAGAAAGTTTTCCCGAAGATATAAAATACTCCATTTTTGTGCAACGCTTCTCCGCCTCTCCTATTGCCTTTTTCTTCTTAGACGTGATTTTATCAATCGCATTCCATGCAATCTTATCTATAACATCAAAAAAGAAGTGGCTGCTTCCACTTCTTTTTTCAATGTCTCGAGGTCGAACTAAAAAAACATACGCGAAATTAAGCCCAACGAGAAGAACAAATAAATTGCTGAAATTATACAGAAAAATATTAGGCTGCAACATCTGTTAAATCTATTGATTCAGAATGCGTATCATCTTCAAAATAACTATTAAATACCTCCTCAAACACTTTCACATTCTCTTCATCATTGAAATTTCCAAACGCCATTTTCTTATCAACATCTGTTTCTAGTCGAAAGGCTCTGCCGTCAGAAATGGCCAAGTGCGCCCTTTGTTCTTTATACGCAAGGTGTGTCTCACTCTTTAACTTTTTAACTTTAACTTGTGTTGGGTACAGCGATAACAACTTTGCTATTTCTGTTTCCAAAAAGCATTCTTTATATTCGTCAAATAGCACATAAAATGTTCTGCTCGCATCTTTGGAAAGAAATGCTTTCACTACATCCAAGAATTCAGGGTTGCTTGACACCTCCGTACACATGTTGCCGCAAACAATATGCACGTACCTTTCGGCATTTTCAACCATATTGTTTAAAACTACGCGTGCATGCGAGTCCGAAGAATTGTAGAAAACCTCATTCTTCTTCTCTTTCGCAAGGTTTTTAATTGTTCTTTCGTATTCAGTCATAACTAGTGGTGTTTAAAACGTAGTTGCTTTTGTGAAAAGTGGGGCTGCAAAGGTAGCCCTTTTTGTGATAATGCAAAACGTCAGAGGCACGAATTTAGTAAATTATTTTGTATTTCAATGATGTTTGGTACATATTGTTTCAACTTCCAATACTTTCAACTGTTTATTTTTAATAAATTAATGCATTTTTGCATTTTATCACAAATGGTAATTATGGAATTTTCAATTTGAGTAAGTAAGCACAGCTTGTTACTCCATGATTAAGTCGCGTTTTTATTTCTCGCCCGAAAATTGTACCTTTGTCCTCACTTTCGTAAAAGTATTTTCAACAAAAAACTATATTTCTCTTTTTTATGGCAAACATTTTTTCGTCTTCCATTGGCAAAAAGCTCGTGATGAGCATTAGCGGAGCATTTCTGTTAGTATTTTTGCTCGTGCACATGGGCATTAACCTTGCGGCTGTGGCTTCGGAAGAGGCGTACAACACCGCCTGCCACTTTATGGATACCAATATTTTAATTCAAATTATGGTGCCGGTGCT
>JAITVR010000035.1 GCA_031285695.1 Prevotellaceae bacterium | reverse complement strand
GGGGATTTTTTTATTTTTTATAATATTTAGGATTGCGGACGGTGTCATTGCCTATTGCAAACTTATTTCCCCCCTAAATCCTCTCAAAAAATCTTCAGCTTTCATGCGCTTTTTGCCTGTTAGCTGCACCTTGTCAATGCACAGGCAGGAGCCGCCGCCGCAGGGTAGCTTGAGAGATTTTCCATCGTTGAATATAGCGGTTTGGTCGGCGGGGCTTGCCTCGACATGCGCGGCAAATATTTTTACCATGGTAGGTTTTTCGTCCACTAATAGTTCGCACCACGCGGCAGGGTAAGGGCTCAGTCCGCGCACAAAGTTGACTAATTCGTGTGCAGGTTTTTGCCAATCAATTCGGGTGTTTTCTTTAAATAATTTAGGCGCCTCCGAAATCTTACCACTTTCCTGCACGGCAGGCGTTATGGAGCTATCCACAATGCCGTCCACCGTTTTTAAAACCAGCCGGCGACCTACTGCCATCAGCTTATCGTGCAGCGTTTCGGCGTTATCGGCGGGTAAAATTTCAACCTTTTCCTGCAGCAAAATTTTTCCCGCATCAATTTCTTCATTCAGAAAAAAAGTGGTTACGCCCGTTTCGGTTTCGCCGTTAATAATTGCCCAGTTGATGGGCGCCGCGCCGCGGTAGCTGGGCAGCAGCGAGGCGTGCAGGTTGAAGGTGCCCAGCCGCGGCATGCGCCACACCACTTCGGGCAGCATGCGAAATGCCACTACAATGAACAAATCGGCGTTCAACTTTTTTAATTCTTCCAAAAAAGCCTCGTCGCGCAGCTTCGTGGGCTGCAACACTTTTATGCTTTGACTTTCGGCGTACTGCTTCACCGCCGAAGCTTGCAGCTGCATGCCACGACCGGCAGGTTTATCGGGCGCAGTAATCACCGCCGCAACGTTGTAGCCGTTTTCCACCAGCGCGCTCAGCGTACCCACCGCAAACTCGGGCGTGCCCATAAAAACGATGCGAGTATCCCTCAATTTACCATTTACCATTTACCATTTACCATTTAAAACAGCGCAAAAGTACATTTTTTTGGCGAAAACTTGTATTATTTCAAGAAAAATTCTACCTTTGCCGACCGTTTTAGTTAACTTAAATTTTTTTCAAAACAAAATGGCTGCAAAAATCAGATTAGCAAGGCACGGCAAAAAGGGGCACCCCTTTTACCACATTGTGGTAGCCGACAGCAGGGCGCCACGCGATGGCAAGTTTATTGAAAAGTTAGGCACCTACGACCCTAACACCAACCCCGCAACTGTTGAATTGAACTTCGACAAGGCGTTGGATTGGCTCAACAAGGGTGCTCAGCCAACCGAAACCACGCGTGCAATTTTGTCCTACAAGGGTGTAATGTTGAAGAAGCACCTTGAAGGCGGTGTAAAAAAGGGCGCACTTACGCCCGAGGCTGCCGAGCAAAAGTTCCAAGCTTGGGTAAGCGAAAAAGAAGGTAAAATTTCTGCCAAAACTTCAAGCCTTGCTCAGGCAAAGGCCGAAGATGGCAAGAAGCGCATGAGCGCCGAAACCAAGGTAAAGGAAGCCAAGGCCGAAGTATTGAGGCAAAAGCGCGCCGAGCAATCGGCTAAGCTGGAGGAAGCCGCAAAGGCTGCCGCCGCTGAAGCCGCCGAGGCCGCTGCGCCTGCTCCCACCGCTGCCGAAGAAGCGGCTGCCGAAGTTGCAGAAGCAGCAGCTGAAGCTCCCGCAGCAGAATAAATTTTGCTACAACAAAAGAAAACGCCGTGCACACCGCATGGCGTTTTTTTTGCTTATGAGCTGTAGCCCGCAAGAGCAAAATGATGCGCTGAAAGAATATTCTTGGCCACCTAAACTTCCTAACCCATATTTTAGTACCTTTGCACGCTAAAAATCGTTTACGAGTTTACTAGTTAACAAGTTTACAAAACGCCTTAGTTAACTCGTAAACTGTAAACTTGTTAACTATCAGAATGGATTTATCAAAAGAAATCAAGCGGCGGCGCACCTTTGCCGTCATAGCGCACCCCGACGGCGGTAAAACAACCCTTACGGAAAAGCTGCTGCTTTTTGGCGGCGCCATTCACGTGGCAGGCGCGGTAAAATCGAACAAAATTAAGAAAGGCGCCACCTCCGACTTTATGGAAATTGAGCGGCAGCGCGGCATTTCGGTGGCAACTTCTGTGATGGGTTTTGAGTACAAAGGTTTGCAAATAAATATTCTCGATACGCCCGGCCACGAAGATTTTGCCGAAGACACGTACCGAACTCTATCGGCGGTGGACAGCGCAATTGTGGTAATTGACGCCGCCAAAGGCGTGGAAACCCAAACCCGCAAGCTGATGAACGTGTGCCGCATGCGCAACACGCCCGTAATGGTGTTTGTAAACAAGTGCGACCGCGAGGGGCGCGACCCCTTCGATTTGCTCGACGAGCTGGAAAAAGAGCTGCACATCAAAACCATTCCGCTTACCTGGCCCATCAGCATGGGCTCTACGTTTAAGGGCGTGTACAGCTTGTACCAAAAAAAATTGAACCTCTTCTTTTCGCAGGATAAGCAGCACATGGATAAAGATGTGGTGGAAATAAGCGACCTAGCCTCGCCCGACTTGGAAAAGTATGTGGACAAATTTGCCGACAAGCTGCGCGATGATGTGGAGCTGCTGAGCGGCGTGTACCCCAACTTTGAAACCGAAGATTACCTTTCGGGCGGCACGGCGCCGGTGTTTTTCGGCTCGGCTTTGAATAACTTTGGCGTGCAGGAATTGCTCGATAGCTTTTGCGACATTGCGCCCTATCCGCGCACCACCCTTACCGACAAGCGCACGGTGGACCCCTTTGAGGAAAAGCTCACGGGCTTTGTGTTCAAAATTCACGCCAACATGGACCCCAACCACCGCGACCGCTTGGCTTTTCTCAAAATTTGCTCAGGAACCTTTGAAAGAAATAAGGCGTATTTGCACGTTCGGCAGGGGAAAACCATGCGATTTTCGAGCCCAAGTGCATTTTTGGCCGAAAAGAAAACGGTGATTGACGAGGCTTTTCCCGGCGATATTGTGGGGCTGCACGACACGGGCAACTTTAAAATTGGTGACACGCTTACCGAGGGCGAAAAAATGAGCTTTAAGGGCATTCCCAGCTTTTCGCCCGAGCAGTTTCGCTACATCGACAACGCCGACCCGCTCAAATCGAAGCAGCTGGCCAAGGGCGTTGACCAATTGATGGACGAAGGCGTGGCGCAGCTCTTCGTAAGCTCGCTCAACGGACGAAAAATTATTGGCACGGTAGGCGCACTTCAGTTTGAGGTAATTGAATACAGGCTTGAGCACGAGTACGGCGCAAAGTGCCGTTGGGAACCCATTGCGCTGCACAAGGCCTGATGGAGTGAGAGCGACAACAAGGCGCAGCTGACCGACTTTATGCAGCGCAAGCACACCAACATGGGCAAGGACAAGCACGGCCGCGATGTGTTCCTTGCCGACTCCTCCTACGCGCTGCAAATGGCGCAGGAAAAATTTCCGGATATTAAGTTCTACTTTACAAGTGAGTGGTAAAAAACAGGAAAAAAGAAAAAGAGAAAAAAGGAAAAAAAGTATTTTGGTGCTTGCGCCTTTTGGAGAAATTCTATTTTTCTATTTTACCGTTTTACTATTTTTCTAAAAAATATAAACTATGAAAGATAAACTCTTCACAAGAAGCTTCATCTACGTTTGCATTGCAAACTTCATGCTGTTTTTTTCGTTTTACCTGCTCATGCCGATTTTCCCCTTTTATTTGGTCGAAAATTTTGGCACTACCAACTCGCAAATAGGCGCGGTGCTGGCCTGCGTTATTGTTACCGTGCTGCTGGTGCGCCCTTTTTCGGGCTACTTGGTCGATGTTACCTCGCGCAAACCGCTGTACTTGCTCGCCTATTTTTGCATAATATGGGTTTACTTGGGCTACGCGCTGGCCACAGCGCTGTCGTTGGTGGTAATTATTCGCCTGATAAACGGCATGATTTTTGGTACGGTAAGCATTGCCGGCAACACGCTGCTGATTGACATCATTCCCTCGTCGCGGCGCGGCGAAGGCATAGGCTACTACGGCATGATGAACAACCTAAGCATGACCTTTGGCCCCATGGTGGGCGTTTTTTTGCACGACTACTACAGCTACAACGTTATTTTTGCCTGCGCCATTATTTCCTGCGCCGTGGGGCTGCTTTTTGCCCTGCTGGTAAAGGCGCCTGCCAAGCCGCGCGTGCTCGAAAAAACCGTTATTTCGCTCGACCGCTTTATACTGCTCAAAGGGCTGCGCGCCGGCGCTGCGCTTATGTTCCTCAGCCTGCCCTACGCCATTACCACCACCTTTGTGGCCATGTACGGCAAGGAGCTGAACGTGCTGGGCGGCGTGGCGTGGTTCTTTACCGTATTTGCCGTGGGCTTAATTTGCGCCCGCTTTTTCTCCGGCCGCGCGGTGGATAGGGGGCAGCTTACGCAAATGATTACCGTGGGCACGGCGGGCACCATAGGGGCGTTTTTGCTGCTGGCCTCGGCGCAATTTTTTATGGGATACGGCGCAATTATCGGCTCGGCGGTGTATTTTGCCTCGGCGCTGCTGCTGGGGCTGAGCTACGGCTCCATATTTCCGGCCTACAACACGCTTTTTGTGAGCCTTGCTCACCACAACCAGCGTGGCACAGCCAACGCCACCTACCTCAACTCGTGGGACCTTGGCGTGGGCTTCGGGTTGCTCCTCGGCGGCTACATTACGCAGCACTCGGGCTACCCCGTGGCCTACGGCTTGGGCGCGGCCTGCTCCGCCGTATCGTTGGTGGTGTTTACCACCGCGGTAGTGGCGCACTTTAGGAAGAATAGAATCGAGTAAATTTACCATTTGGCCAGCTGCGAAGCGTTAGAGGTAGTTTGAGAGTTGTTTGAAGTTGTTTAAAAGTTGTTAGAGGTTAGTTCACGGTCTTTAGAAGTCAACTCACGACCTTTAGGAGCCGATTGATGTTCTTTAGAAGCCAACTCATGACCTTTAGCAGTCAATTGATGTTCTTTAGAAGTCAACTCATGACCTTTAGAAGCCGATTGATGTTCTTTAGAAGCCAACTCACGACCTTTAGCAGTCAATTGATGTTCTTTAGAAGTCAATTGAGGGCGTTTAGAAGTTAACTGACGACCTTTAGGAGCCAATTGAGGGTCTTTAGAAGCCAACTCACGAGTAATTTGTGAGAAAATGTTGTATATTTGCCAACGATATTTATAGTAAAAGCCATGAGAGCCATAGAATTTAAATCAAAAATTAGAGACAACAGCATTTTAATACCCCGCAGAATGCAATCGGAGCTCACTGCCCAGCGCGATAAAAGTGTTCGGGTGGTTATTTTTGTGCAAGATGCCGATGTGTATGATGAAGAAGCGTATCGTCAAATGGCAAAAAGCCAATTCTTAAAGGGGGGCACGTAGATGAGGCAACTTTAGCCCACGTTAAATCCACATACATATCCATTGTGTAGGTGTCTTGCACGGTTTTTCCCTGCTAAGCGGAATTTGTAATTCCGCTTTTTTTATTTACATATTTAAACATATAAAAAATGGATTTTATAGAAGAAAAAGATTTGCCCATGAAGGCAAAGGTTTTTAAAGAGCTGTTTGACTACTTAGACGAAACGGAGTATAGCTGCGACCGCACGCTTAAGCTAACCGAGGCATTTCTGAAAAAGAAGCGGCAAAAAAACATACCCGCTATTTTGGAATGGCTAAGAGAGCACGGCGGAGGTTGTGACTGCGAGCTGCTGCTGAACGTAGAGGAGCAGCTGGTCGAAAGCGGCCTGATAGAGGAGGCGGAGGTGGAAGATGACGATGATGATTATCCCACCCTAAAAGTGGGGCAAAAGCTGAGCACGCTCACCACCGACTTTGGCTTTTCGGTAAGCAAAATTCCCTCGCCATGGACCCTGCGGGAGGTGTTTTTGAGCAAGCAGCCTACCTACCAATTTACCATTGGCAAAAAAATAGAAATGTACGCCGACCGATACGCCACCGGATTTGCCCGACTGGAAAAAGATTTCCCCACTGCAAAGCTATCCGATGATAGCTTTTTGCAAGGCTACTGGAGTAAAAAAATAAAAATTGATAATGATTTGGACTTTGTGGTGGAGCGAGGCCAAATTCAGCAGCTGGAGTTTGTTTCGGTCAAAACAAAAAGCTGGGTTCCGGCCTTTATTTTTGTTTACCCCAAAAGTGCCCAATGGGTTTTGGTAATGCACACCGAAGTAAGGCGCATGAAGGGCGACATAAAGGAGCTGGACAAGTTACTTTCAAACGTATTGTAAGAGAATGAATGGAACGATGTAAAATCCCTTGAGAAGAACTTGATTATCGCAATTAAAGGAACACCACAATGGACATTCTCTGCAAACATATTTTAATAATGAAAGAGCGCCCCGGAATGTACTTGGGAAAAAAATCGATTGACTTACTCCGAGTTTATGTTGATGGATTTTTATCGTGCATGTACGAACAAAGCAACAAAGCCGATTCACTCTTTTTTCACTTCACTTCTTTCGTTGAGAGGTATTATAAAGTAGGCTCATCGGCAGCCGGCTGGAATACCATTATTTTGAATCACTCCGTTGACGATGAAAAAGCCTTAGATAATTTCTTTACACTTTTTGAACAATTCCTTGCGGAGAATAACTATGAACAACGATAAAACTTGCTTGCGTTTTTCAAACGAAGAAATTATTGAATATTTGATTAAGCCGCTGCGAAATTACCCGGAGCTTGATATATATTTTGATTTTGAAGATGACTCAATACTGCAAGATAAGAAAATGCGGGAAGTGCCAAGCACTACAAAAATTGAACATATTTCTTTTGAAGGGTACGAAGGCGATTTTTCTCTTCATTTTTTTACCCGACATATAG
>JAITVR010000201.1 GCA_031285695.1 Prevotellaceae bacterium | reverse complement strand
GGCAAGGAGCTCATAGCCGAAGCCCTGCACGCCAACAGCGCGCGCAGCGCAAACCCTTTTGTAAAGGTCAACCTGGGCGGCATATCGCAGTCGCTGTTTGAGAGCGAAATGTTTGGGCACAAAAAGGGCGCCTTTACCGATGCGCACGCCGACCGCGTGGGCCGCTTTGAAATGGCGGACAAGGGCAGCATTTTCTTAGACGAAATAGGCGAGCTCGACCCCACCAGTCAGGTGAAGCTGCTGCGCGTGCTGCAGGACCAAACCTTTGAACCGCTTGGCGACAGCCGCCAGCGGCAGGTGGATACGCGCATCATTAGCGCAACCAACCGTAACCTGGCCGAAATGGTGCAGCAGGGCGCTTTTCGCGAGGACTTGTTTTACCGCATCAACCTCATTACCGTTCACATGCCCGCCCTGCGCGAGCGCACCGAGGATATTCCCGCGCTGGTGGCGCACTTTATACGGCTGCACGGCGTGGATTGTCATTGCGGGCTTGACCCGCAATCCCCCGATTATGAGATTGCGGGTCAAGCCCGCAATGACAGTAAGAATGACAAGGTAGAGGTTTCCTCCGATGCCATTGACTTTTTGCGCAAGCTGCCCTACCCGGGCAACATTCGCGAGCTGAAAAACTTGGTGGACCGCACGCTGCTGGTTTCGGGCAAAAGCCTGCTTACCGCCGCCGACTTTAAGGCGCAGTACGTGGAGCTGCCCGCCGGCGCACCGCCGCCCGCCGCCACAGTGGGCTCGCTGGAGCTTACCGAGCGCGATATGATACTTAAGGCCATTGAGCGCTACAGCGGCAACCGCTCCAAAGTGGCCACCGCGCTGGGCCTAACCCGCCAAGCGCTGTATAGAAGATTGGAGAAATACGATATTCAATTGAGAGTTGAAAATTGAGAATGAACAATAAAGTAGGCAATACGCAGTAGGCAATCGGCAACCTGCCCACATTGCGTATTGCGTACTGCTTATTGCCTGCTCTTCACGCTCAATTTTCAACTCTCAACTCTCAACTAATTACTATGAGTACAAAATGGCTTTTTCGCCTGCTTTCCTTCGGGGTTTTCGGCGTACTAACGGTGGCTGATGTTTTCTTTTTCAGAAAAAATCTCCCCGTATTTTTGGGTGTTTTGGGCGTTATTTTTATCGAAGCTATTCTGCTGCTCGTCCTCTACCGCCGCTTGGTAAAGCCCCACATGGCAATGCTTATTGGCATGGATTTGATACGCGAGCAGGATTTTTCGAGCCGCCTGCGCCGCTCCAAAAGCAGGGAAACCAACCGCATTATCGACACCTTTAACCGCATGATTGCCGAGCAGCGCAAGGAGCGCGTGGTGGCGCAGGAAAAAAATCATTTTCTGGAGCTGCTGCTCGAAGCCTCGGCCCAGGGCGTCATTATCCTCAACTTCGATGAGCAAATTTCGTCCATCAACCGCGTGGGTGCACAGCTGCTGGGCGTAGAAAATTCCGCCGACATCATTGGCAAAACCTTTGCCCAAATCAACACCGAGTTTGCCGCCGTGTTATCTTCTTTACAGCAGGGCAACGAGCAGGTGGTGCGCACCTTTGGGCACTCGCTCTACCGCTGCATGCGCTCCTCATTTGTGGATAGAGGTTTCAGCCGCCCCTTTATTTTGATAGAAGAAATGACGCACGAGCTCATGCGCATCGAAAAGGAATCGTACGAGCGCATTATCCGCATGATGGCGCACGAGGTCAACAACTCCATGAGCGGCATTAGCGTTACGCTGGGCGTAGTGGCCGAAGTTTTAGAAAAAAGTAACCTGCCCGAAACCGCCGACGTGCTGCAAGCCGTGCAGGCAAGCAGCGAGCGCAGCCGCCGCATGGCAGCTTTCATAGCCAACTTAGCCGCCGTGGTGCGCATTCCGCTCCCTACGCTCAGCGAGGTTTCGCTCAGCAAGCTGCTCCGCTCCGTCGATGCCTTTAGCCGCATCGAGTGCCGCAACCGCAACATCGACCTCGTTCTTTCGCTTCCGCAAAACGACATTACGCTCCGCGCCGACGGCATTCAAATGGAGCAGGCGCTAAATAATATTGTAAAAAACGCCTACGAATCCATTGGGCAAAATGGCGAAATCAAGATTTCCGTTACCGAAAATCCGCTCACCATTTCGGTGGCCGATAACGGACCGGGCATTTCGCCCAGCGTGCGCGAAAAGCTGTTTACGCCCTTCTTTACCACCAAATCCACCGGACAGGGCGTGGGGCTCACGCTCATTCGCGAGGTGCTGCTCAACCACCACTTCCGCTTTTCGCTCAGCACCAGCGAGGGCTGGACAACGTTTAGCATATACTGCCAAGCGGAGAATTCAAAATTCGCGTAGCTGAATAAATTGTGCTATCTTTACGAGGAAAATTGAAATTGATAGCACCTGATGCAAACAACACAAAATACGCCGGTAACCCTTTGTGCATGCGCCTCACGAACATTTATTCCGAAAGAAAAAGTTGCCGAACTTGCTGCTGCCCTCAAAAACGCAGGCTGCAACGT
Source organism: Prevotellaceae bacterium (assembly GCA_031285695.1). Lineage (GTDB taxonomy): Bacteria > Bacteroidota > Bacteroidia > Bacteroidales > UBA932 > JAITMY01. The sequence goes on along the minus strand of JAITVR010000201.1, from coordinate 1,545 downwards.
GGCTATAGAAGCCGACTTGTGCAAAAAAGCCGTTGAGTCGCCGGCTGCGATGGCGGCCATTGCCGGCGGCACAGTTTTAGCCTGCCACCCGCGCGCAGTTGCCTCGCTTTTCGCTTGGCTGGGGCTCGAAGCAAAGAGAATCGAAAACATGCGGGAGCAAAGCCGCGATGAGCTACTTTCGCAGTTTGGCCTGTCCTTTTCTGCCGAAAAAGATGCCGCCGAAAAAGCAGCTTTTCTAAAAAAAATAGAAGAATTTCCCGTCGAAAGCGGAACCGATGCGTGGTTTCCCGTGCTCGACAAAGCGCGCTGCGTGGACTGCGGCAAGTGCCACGATTTTTGCCTCTTTGGCGTTTACACTATCGAAAACAAGCAGGTAAAAGTTGCGCAGCCGCACAAGTGCAAAAACAATTGTCCCGCTTGCGCGCGCATGTGCCCCAGCAGGGCCATTATTTTCTCAAAGTACGAAAAATCGCCCATCAACGGCGGCACAGCCGAGGAGGAAACTTTTACCCCCGAAGAAATGGACAAAATGTACCGCGCGCGGCTACAAATGCGGCTGCAGCAGCGGCGCGCAAGCGTTTCACTACTAAAAAAAGACGGCGAATGACGCTCAAAGATTACGCAGCAAACGCAAAAACAGCGTTCAGAATTGTGCGCGAATGCTCGCCCCGCGTGGTGTGGAAGTTCATGTACACCTTTGGGTGGAAAAGCATGCGCAACATTCATCGGTTTGAACGAAGGCAGGCAAAAGGCAAACCCTTTTTCCCGGCCTTCATCATGATTTCCGTTACCGAAAGTTGCAACCTGTCGTGCAGCGGCTGCTGGGTTTCTACCAACGGAAAAAAATCACTGTCGCTGCAACAGTTAGACGGAATTATTGCCGAAAGCAAGAAAAAAGGCTCGTATTTTTTCGGAATTTTGGGCGGCGAACCGCTGATGTATAAAGGGCTGCTCGATGTTTTTGAAAAACACGCCGATTGCTACTTTCAGCTATTTACCAACGGCACGTTGCTGACCGAAGAAATTGCGATGCGCCTCAAAAAAACGGGCAACGTAACGCCGCTCATCAGCATCGAGGGGCTGAAGGACGAAAGCGATGCGCGCCGCGGCAAGGACGATGTTTTTGAAAGAACGCTAAACGGCGTTCGCGCCTGCCGAAAAGCCAAGCTGATTTTCGGCGCAGCAGCAAGCATTTGCAAAAGCAATTTTGACGAATTGGTCAGCCGAAAATACATCGACCTCATCGCAAAAGAGGGCGCGCACTACCTGTGGTACTACATTTACCGACCGGTGGGCGCAAATCCGAATGTGGAAAATGCGCTGAGCAAAGATAAGGTGCTTGCGTTCCGAAAATTTATCGTGGAGCAGCGAAAAAATGCGCCGCTTTTTATCATCGAAACGTACTGGGACGATAAGGGAAATGCGCTTTGCCCTGGCGCAACGGGCATGAGCCACCACGTGTCGCCAAGCGGTGCGCTGGAGTTTTGTCCGCCCATTCAAATGGCAAAGGATTTTATAAATGAAAGCGGCTCGAACTTGTCGGAA
>JAITVR010000121.1 GCA_031285695.1 Prevotellaceae bacterium | reverse complement strand
AGCACGCCCACGCCGGCAGCTTCCTGCCCACGGTTGTGCTGCTTTTCCATAAGCAGGTACAGCTTGTTGAGGCCGTACTGCCGCGTGCCGTACTTTTGGTAGTAGTAGTCCAGCGGCTTCAGCAGCCGTATCATGGCAATGCCGCACTCGTGCTTAATTTGGTCGCTCATTTTTTTTGGTTGGATTTTTTGAAGCAAACAAAGGTACAAAAAATTGAGAAAAAATTAGGTAGGCAAAAAATAGTATATTTGCACTAAAATATGCTATCAATATGAAAAATTTATACTTCATCGGCTTTATAGCCCTTATTTTATTTACAGGCTGTCGCAAAAATGAAGACGAAATAGCAACAAGCAACGTTAGCACAATTAACGCTGTAGTACTTGAAGGCAACGATAGCATTGCTGTGGTAAAGTTGCTTGTAAACGGTATTGAAGTAGCAAAAAGTGATTATTGCAATGGCGGATTTTCAATAAATCTGCCCGAGAATATAGACAGCGAACTTAAACCGTTTGCCTCTGATATTCCGCAAGGATATAAAGTGAGCAACAGAAACGCGCAGTTTGTCAACGCCACCTTAGCAGCGTACAATAAAAACGATAAGCAAATAGGAAAGTTTAACTACCTTTGCTACGAGCTTGTTATTAATAATGGAGAGCTCTACTATGTACTTGCCTACGAATCGGGGCTGAACTACTTAGACAGTGACGTTATAGTTACAGGCTCTGAGAGAGAAGCAGACGGAGATTACACATCAATTAATGTCAACCTAAAAAAGGGGTGGAATTTTGTTTACAGCTCTGGTTGGCGACCAAATCCTGAAGGTGGACACACAAACGAACTTACCACTGAGAGGCCAAGTGGCACACAATGGTTTTTCACAAATCCCAGATATTGAAAATGTGTTTACTGTAAAATTCAGCTCGTTAGCCGAGGTTCCTACCTCGGCTCTTCTATTTCCTTAGGTTAGAACCTAAGAGGATAGCACGGACGAGGTAAAATTGGTGCGACCTGCGATGCTTGATTTGCGACATCTCCCACGTCATTGCGAGGAGCGAGGCACGAGCAACGCAGCAATCTCACAATCATGACTTGAGATTGGCTTTGCCGAGCTCCGCTTCGCTCCGGTTGTTTCGCTAAACCCGCTCGCAATGACGACAAGGTAAGTTCGACCTTCTCGGCATAACAACGCGCAATGACCGGCAACCCCCAACCCGCTACCCCCCACTTTAGCAGTTGTTAGGATTTTTTCTACAAAAAAAACTACATCAACTTAATGTCCAATTTTTTACTTTAGTTTTTTTTTCTACATTTGTTGCCGATACTTATGGAAGAGGTAGCGGGTTGGGGGTAAAAAAAATATTCGACAAATGACAGAAAAACGCACGCAGGAGCTGAGCAATCGGCTCGAAAGGGCAAAAAAGCACAGCTCGGAGCTCAGCATTAAGCTAAAAATGGCCAACCTGTACACCCTGGAGCTCAACAACAGGCTGGCCGTAGAAAAAGAGCGCCGCCTAAAGGTAGGCCGGCTGCTGGTGGTAGAAAAGCAGCGCATACAGCGCCTCAGCAAGCAGCTGGTGGCCGAAAAGCTGTGCATACAAAAGCTCAGCGCAGTGCTGGCCGAGGAGGCCAACCCGCTCCGCCCCAAGCCAAGCAAGCGGCAAAAGCTAAGCCGCCCCTCGTGGAACCCGGGCAAGCTGCTGAAGCTGGCCAACCAGCGCAACCTCACGGCAGGCAAGCAGCTCGCCACAAGCCAACGGCGCGTGCTAGTGCTAAGCAACCAGCTGGAGCAAGAAAAAAAGCGCATGCTGTGGCTGCGCGGCCGAATAAAAGCAGCCGACCGAAACGCCCTAACCCTACACCGCAGGCTCGAAACCGCCAACCAGCGCGTGCTTCAGCTAGCCGGCGAGCTGGGGGAGGCATAGCAACGATAAGAGTTGAGAATTGAAAGTTGAGAATGGAGAGTGAAGAGTGAAGTACACCGTGCGCGGTGCCTTTTGCCTTGCTGCCTACCACCAAGACCTTGCTTTTGTATCCAAAATTGCGTAGATTTGCGGTAACACAGAGGTTTGGCACAAGGGGGAATTTTTACAACGATTTTCCACCATATTAGCAGGCATCAAAATCAACCTATTTAAGCCGAACTTCTCAAACCAAAACGTACGCAGACATGAATGCTTTTCAAAAAATAGCGCTGATAGCCACCCTGCTTGCAGGGCATTTTCTTACGGCGCAGGCACAGCAGCACGCGGTAAGCGCCGACAGGGGACGAGGCGATGAGCACAACATTGAGCTACGGTTTACCAACAACCTGTACGTGCCCATCATACTGCGGGTAACGTTTGAAGATGCAAACTCCATTGGTGGCGGAGTGCTCTCACCCTACACCACTGCTATATCGGCACGGGGAGTTACCTCTATTACTTTGCCGCGCAAAGAAAATGCTAACTACCGCTACTCCTACAGGTACTGGTGGGGCTGCCGCAACCCCAAGGTCGAAACCGACTACCCCTACCTTATTCCCGTAGGGAAAAATGGGGAAACAAAGGTCAGCAAGTTGGTACTTATCAATAAAAAATATGGAATGAAGGAAAAAGTACCCGCCAAAAGCTACTACGCAACTTCTTTTTATGCCCCCAAAGGCGATACCGTATATGCCGCACGGCGAGGCACGGTGTTTAACCTCAAAAACGATGTGGACCTAAAGTACAGCGGCTACACCATGAGCACCGAGGAAAACGCGGTGCACATCATGCACAAGGATTGCTCCTACGCTTGGTACAGCGTTTTGAGCCAAATTTTGGTAAAAGACGGGCAAGAGGTAGAAGCCGGCCAGCCCATTGCCATTGTGGGCGGCGACAAGTACGCCAGCGGAAACCACGTGCGCTTTAGCGTTATTCACAGCTACTACTGCGATACCTGCGACAACCGCGCAGGCGCCTACGGCAAGGCCTTCGTCAAGCCAAAGTTTTACCAAAGTAACGGAGCTATTGACACGCTTATGCGCAACAGCAACATTTACACTGCTGCCCACCCCGATGAAATTATTACCCGCGAAATGAGCCGGCGCGAGCTGAAAAAATGGCGTAAGGCACACCTAAAAAAGGTTGGAACCTAATTTACAGCATAGGCGTGAAAAAAAATGCCGAAGGCGGCCGTACAGTCAAAATCACTACCGCCGAGCCTACCGGCATGCAGTGGTTTTTCAAGAAGGGGAAATAACGTTATACTCGTTACAAAAAAGCCGAGCTTGCCGCTCGGCTTTTTTGTAATTCGGTAACAAATATGCTACCTTTGCCGCAAATCTTTTCGAGTGAAGTACTACCTTTTCATAGATGAATGCGGCGACCAAAACCTGTCCAACTTCGATGCCGCATTTCCCATATTTACCCTCTGCGGAATTTTAATATCCGAGCAGGATTACCACGCTATGGGGCAAATGGTGGTGTCTATGAAAAAAAAATACTGGGGCGAGAAAAAGATAGTGCTGCACTCACGAGATATTCGAAAATGCGAAAAAGGTTTTGAAGTTCTTTTTGACCTCAACATCAAAAAATCCTTTTACCAAGATTTAAATACAATTATGCAGCAAAGCAGCTACACTGTCGTTTCGTGCTGCATACAAAAGGAGAGCTACATTCGCAAGTACGGCAAGCTAAGCGATGTGTACGGCTTATCGCTATCGTACATCATTGAGCGCACGGTATTCTTTTTGGATAGCCAAAGTTGTGCAGAGGCAGAACTGCACATTTTTGCCGAAAAGCGAGGGAAAAGAGAAGATGCTGCGTTGCTGAAATACTACAACGAAGTGTTGGACAGGGGAACATATTTTGTAAGCCCTCCGCGTATCAAGAGCTACTTCAAAAGCTTCACGTTCAAAGGCAAGTGGGAAAACATCATCGGGCTTCAAGTTGCAGATTTGGCAGCCTACCCCATAGCGCGACACGTGCTCGATAGCAGCGCCGTGAATATGCCCTTCGATGTTGTAAAGGATAAAATTTACACGCAAAACGGCAAGCAGCACGGGCTTAAAATATTTCCATAAAAAAAGAGTTGCTTTTGGCAACCCTTTTTCGACCGGGGACACCCCAGTCCAAAATATTTCAACCACAGCGTGGCAATATTTTCCTCTGCAAAGATAGCACAAGAATTATTTTTTCCAAAATTTGAGGTAAAAATCAAACAATAATGACCGCCACCTTTATAAAAAGCAGCCCCAGCCTTGAGCAATGTCCGGCGCATAGCCTACCCGAGTACGCCTTTATAGGCCGCTCCAACGTGGGCAAATCTTCGCTCATCAACATGCTGACGAATAATGCCAAGCTGAGCAAAGTCTCGTCCAAGCCCGGAAAAACAAAGCTCATCAACCACTTTTTGGTGGACGAGGCGTGGTACTTGGTCGATTTGCCGGGCTACGGCTTTGCCAAGCAGTCGAAAAGTGAGCGCGAGCGCTTTGCAAAAATGATAAGCTACTACGTGCGCAAGCGCGAGCAGCTTACCCTGCTGTTTGTGCTGCTCGACATTAGGCTTGAGCCGCAGCAAATTGACCTCGAATTTATTCAAATGCTGGGCGAAAACGGCGTTCCCTTTGCGCTGGTATTTACCAAGGCCGACAAAATTTCGGCCACCGAGCAGCGCGCTAACACCGACCGCTACCGGCGCACGCTGCTGCAAACGTGGGAGGAGCTACCTGAGATTTTTATTACCTCATCGGAAAAAAGGGCGGGCGGAGAAGAAATTTTGAAGTACATTACAAGTACCAATGACCAGCTACCGGCGACCAATTAGCACGAATAAATAGGTACTTGGTCATTGGTACTTGGTATATTAAAAAAAAGAGCTACTTTTGTTTGCTTTTTCAAAAGCGAAAAAATCAATACCCCAAAGTAGCATGCTCCCAACAAACAAAATTCAGTTTTTCTGCGGCCGCGCCTCGCGCTACTTGGCCGAAAAAATAGCCGCCAGCTTCGGCATTGAGCTCGGGCAGTGCTCCGTGCTTGACTTTAGCGACGGCGAGTTTCAGCCCTCGTTCGATGAAAGCGTGCGCGGCAGCACGGTGTTCATCATTCAGTCCACCTTTCCGCCCACCGAAAACCTCTTTGAGCTGCTCCTTATGATTGACGCCGCCAAGCGCGCCTCGGCGTACAAGGTGGTGGCTGTAATTCCCTACTTTGGTTGGGCAAGGCAGGATAGGAAGGACCGCTCGCGCGTTTCCATTGGTGCAAAGTTAGTCGCTAATCTACTCAGCGCCGCCGGCGTTGACCGCGTAATGACCATGGACCTGCACGCCGACCAAATTCAAGGTTTTTTCGATGTGCCGGTTGATTTGCTTTACGCCAGCCGCATTTTTGTACCCTACATTCGCAGCCTCAACTTAGAGGATTTGTCCATTGCCGCGCCCGATATGGGCGGTGCCAAGCGTGCCAACACCTACGCAAAAATACTGAGCGCGCCCATGATTATTTGCCACAAAAACAGGGAAAAAGCCAACGTGGTGGGCGAGCTTACCGCCATTGGCGATGTGGAGGGGCGCAACATTATTATCCTTGATGACATGATTGACACCGCCGGCACCATTACCAAAGCCGCCGATGTGCTCATGGAAAAAGGCGCCAAAAGCGTGCGCGCTATTGCCACGCACGCAGTGCTGTCGGGGCCGGCGTACGAGCGCATCGAAAAATCGGCGCTTACCGAAGCCGTATTCACCGACTCCATTCCGTGCAAGGGCGACAAACCTTCGAGCAAGATAAAAATCCTGTCGTCAGCCGAAATGATGGCCGATGTGATTAATAAGGTGTACCAGTGCCAGTCCATCAGCTCGCACTTTATTACGATATAATTCACAATTATAAATTATTTTACTACCTTTGCAGTCCTTTTTTACAGAAAAAGGCTCTCCACGTTACAGCAATTGCGCTGTAAGGGTGTAATGGGGAATTAAAAAAATTCTGAGTAACACTTAAAAACAAAAAAAGATGAAGACATTTGATTTGAAGGCTTCGGCCCGCCAAGCGCTGAGCAAAAAGCAAGCCGCCGAAATGCGCAAAAACGAGCAGGTGCCCTGCACCATTTACGGCAACGGCGACAACGTGCTGTTTACCGTTGAAAAGGCTGCGCTGAAAAATTTGATTTACACGCCAAGCGCCTACTTGGTAAACATTGACATTGAGGGGAAAAAAGAGTTGGGCGTAATGCGCGAGCAGCAATTTCACCCCGTGAGCGATGAAATTTTGCACATTGATTTTTACCGCGTTGACGCTTCAAAGCCCATCGCCATTGATATTCCCGTGGTGCTCAAAGGTAGCGCCGAAGGTGTAAAAAAGGGTGGTAAGCTACAGCAAGCCATTCGTAAGGTGCGCGTTTCGGCGCTATCAAAGGATTTGCCCGATACGCTTGAGGTGGACATTACCAGCTTGGACTTGGGTAAAACCATTTTTGTGGGCGATGTTAACTTTGCCAACGTAAATATTCTTACGCCAAAGAGCGCCGCTATTTGCGCCGTGAAGATGACGCGCGCCGCTATGGGCGCCGCCGCATCGGCTGCTGCTGCCAACGCTCCGGCCGCTGCAAAGAAAAAGTAAAACTGCTAACAGCATAAATGAAAAAAGCAAGGTTGGAAAATTTCTGACCTTGCTTTTTTGCCTACTACTACACTATATGAAGTACCTCATTGCATGCTTGGGTAACATTGGCGCGGAGTACGAAAACACGCGGCACAACATTGGTTTTAAGCTGGCCGATGCGCTAGCCAATGAAGCGGAGCTGCGCTTTACCAGTGAGCGCTACGGCAGCCTTGCCGAGCTCAAGCACAAAGGGCGCACGCTGCTGCTGCTCAAACCTTCCACCTACGTAAACCTAAGCGGAAAAGCGGTGAACTACTGGCTGCAGGCCGAAAAAATTCCCGCAGAAAATTTATTGGTAGTGCTTGACGATATTGCGCTACCCTACGGCAGCATTCGGCTGCGCAGCAAGGGCAGCGATGGCGGACACAACGGGCTGAAAAATATTACCCTCACGCTGGGGCTCGAAAGCTACGCTCGGCTGCGCTGCGGCGTGGGCAGCAACTTTGGTAAGGGGCAGCAGGTGGACTACGTGCTTGGCGAATGGAGCGATGAGGAGGAAAAAATGATGCCCGATTTTTTGAAAAAAATAGCCGATGCCGTAAAAGCATTTTCTACTTTAGGCATAGAAAGAGCAATGAATATTGCCAATACGAAATAATAATTTCGACATAAATCTTTTCGTTTTGTCATGCTGAACGAAGTGAAGCATCTCAAAGTCGCACAATATTTATCTTTGGCACAGCTTGAGATTCTTCGCTTCGCTCAGAATGACAGATGTCAACATAATTTTTAATTCCAAATTGGAAAATTCTTCGCGTATAGATAAATGGTTGTGGTGCATTCGCGCGTACAAAACGCGAAGCGAAGCCGCCGAGGCCTGCAAGCTGGGGCGCGTAAAAGTAAACGGCGCTGAGGCCAAAGCCTCGCGCGATGTGAAGGCGGGCGACGTAATTTCCTTTCGCAAAACGCCCGTAGTATATTCGTACAAGGTTTTGGCGTTTCCGCACTCGCGCGTGGCGGCAAAGCTGGTGCCCGATTTTGCCGAAAATGTAACGCCGCAGGAGGAGCTGGACAAGCTGAACGCTGACCACCTCACGCTATTCGTTCATCGCGAAAAAGGAACGGGAAGACCGACAAAAAAAGAGCGGCGGCAAATTGATTTTTTGATGGGCGAAGGAAGTTTACCTTGAGCTCAACCGCACCTTTTACATAGCCATCAGTAGCTTATGCAAAGAGCTAAAATTTTAAGAAAAAAAGAGCTCTTTTTAGCACGAAAAAATATTGATGTTGAGGATAAGAGCTTTAAAATTATATCGAGAAAAGCAAGCAAAAAAAGTTTTTTTATCCACAAGTTTTTTCACAACTTTGCAATTCAAAAAATCAACAATATTTTGTTCAAAAGAATTTTGTTTAAGGAGAAAGTATGGTAGGTTATCAAGAAATTTGGAGCAGGTGCTTGCAGATAATAAAGGACAACGTGAGCGAGGAAAGCTACAAGGCGCTGTTCGAAAAAATTACGCCGCTGAAGCTCGAGGAAAGTACGCTGACCATTCAAGTCCCCAGCCACTTTATATACGAGTATTTAGAGGAAAATTATCTTGACCTGCTGCGCAAAACTATTCGCAAGGAGTTGGGCGAAAAAGCGCGCTTGGAGTACAGCGTGGTGGTGGCCGGCGCGGCCTCGCACCCCATGCCGCAGGTGGACAAGGCGCCGCGCAACCGTCCCGTGCCGCTCAACGTTTCCACCTCCGATAAGCCTGTAAAAGGCTTCAATCCCTTTGTAATGCCGGGCTTGCGCAACTTAGAAATTGACCCGCAGCTCAACCCAAAGTATTCTTTTGAAAACTACATTGAAGGCGATTGCAACAAGCTGGCGCGTAACGCAGGCTTGGCCATTGCGCAAAATCCGGGCGAAGGCGCGTTTAATCCGCTTTTTATAAACGGCGGAACTGGGCTTGGCAAAACGCACTTGGCGCAGGCCATTGGGCTCGAAACCAAAAAAGCGCACCCCGAAAAAGTGGTGCTGTACGTCAACGCCAACAAGTTTAAGGAGCAGTACACAAGCGCCGTTCAGAAAAACGAAATCAACAACTTTTTGCACTTTTACCAAATGGTAGATGTGCTGATACTCGACGATGTGCACGACTTTGCCGGGCAAAGCAAAACGCAGGATACTTTTTTCCACATTTTTGACCAGCTGCACCGCTCAAAAAAGCAAATCATTCTTACCTCGGACAAGGCACCGGTGGACATTGAAGGGCTTGAACCGCGCATACTTTCGCGCTTCAAGTGGGGGCTGCCCGTTGAAATTACCGCACCCGATTACGCTACGCGCTTGGCCATTTACCGCCACAAGGTGCACAAGGACGGCATTGAGTTGGGCGATGATATTATTGAATATTTGGCCGACAAAGTTAGCAACAACGTGCGCGAATTTGAGGGCGTGCTCAACCGCCTGCTAGCCGAGGCTACGTTCAACAAAAAAGCCATTTCGATGGAAATGGTGGTGAGCGTGGTCAACAAAAATATTCGGAACACGCAGAAGGAGCTGTCGGTGGATAGCATTTACAAAAGCGTGTGCGAGTACTTCAACGTTTCGTCGGACAACGCGCAGTCGAAAACACGCAAGCGCGAAATAGTGCAGGCGCGACAAATTGCCATGTACTTCAGCAAAAGTTTAACCAAATCATCATTGGCCTCCATTGGCGCGCAGATAGGCGGAAAAAATCACGCCACCGTGCTGCACGCCTGCAAGCAGGTAAACAACCTGATGGAAACCGACCGCAGCTTTTCTGACTTAGTCGGCAACATTGAGAAAAAACTAAAGGCGATGTAACCATCGCCTTTTTCTTTTGTGCCAAAACTTGCCTGTTGTCATGCTGAAGCTTGTAGAAAAACCACGTCATTGCGAGCGGGTTTAGCGAAGCAATCTCATACCAATGGCTTGAGATTGGCTTCGCTCAAAATGACAACAAGCGAAGCTAACAAGGAAAAATAACCCTCAGCTTATTATCTCCCAAAAATTCCTCGCTTCGCGCAGCTCCATTAATTTTTGGTGCGCATACTCCTTTACCAAATTTCTGCGGAGCGGTAAAAATTCTTGCCTCGTCCCACAGCTCGGCGGCAATAAATTTTTGCAGCAGCCTTGCGCCGCCCTCAACAATTACCGACTGAATGTTTTTTTCGTGCAGCTCCTTTAGCCAAAAATTTATATCCGAATTATTGAAAATACTTGTCGGCGCCTCATCGTTAAAAATGTTGAGCGTGCGGGGCAAATTATTTCTTTCATCAATCAGTATGCGCGTGGGATTTTTCCCGCTCCACAAGCGCGCTGTAAGCGTGGGATTGTCCATCAGCGCAGTGTTTGCGCCCACCATTATGGCCTGCTCCTCGGTGCGCCAGCGGTGGCTTAGGCGGTGCGCTTCGCTGTTGCTGATTTTTGCCGGAGGCTCATTTGTCGTGCGAAAAATATCAATAAATCCGTCCGAAGTTTGCGCCCACTTGAGAATAATGTAGGGGCGTTTTTTTTCGTGAAAGGTAAAAAAACGCTTGTTCTGCTCGCGCGCTTCTTTTTCCAAAATTCCCACCGTAACCTCAACGCCTGCTTGGCGCAAACGCTGAATTCCCGCACCGTTTACTTTAGAAAAAATATCGGTGGTGGCCACCACCACGCGCGGAATTTGCGAGGCAATAATCAGCTCGGCGCAGGGCGGAGTTTTGCCAAAGTGGCTGCACGGCTCAAGGCTCACGTACAGCGTGCAGTCGCGCAGTAAATCTTTATTTTCCACCTTATTTATTGCCTCGGGCTCGGCATGCGGCAAGCCGTGCGCGCGATGAAATCCTTCGGCAATAATTTCTTCGTTGCGCACCAAAACCGCGCCCACCATAGGGTTGGGCGCAACTCGTCCTAAGCCGTTTTGCGCAATTTCCAGGCAGCGGCGCATGTATGTTTCGTGCGTTGACATATTTTGTACCTTTGTGCAAACGCAAAGTTAATGCAAAATTCGCAGCATACCGTAAAATCACTTCTCGATTTTGTCAAACAAAAATTAGAAGCCCTTTACCCTGCTCAAGAAGTGCAGGCGTTGAGCAGGATTTTGTTTTCCGAATTTGCAGGTATTGCGCCCGCGCAGCGCTACATTTCTTTAGAAAAAAAGGCGGAAGAAAATGTTGCCAAACAAATACAGCAAGCTGTGGCGCAGCTGCAAACAATGCGCCCCATTCAGCAAATTTTGGGCAAGGCGGAATTTTACGGAATGACATTTTTTGTAAACGAGCACACGCTAATACCGCGCCCTGAAACTGAAGAGCTGGTGGAGTGGATAATCTCCGATTTGCGACCTGCGACTTGCGACTTGCGACTTTTGGACATTGGGACGGGCAGCGGTTGCATTGCCATTTCTTTAGCAAAAAATATTCCGCACAGCGAAGTCGCCGCTTGGGATATTTCGGAAAATGCGCTTGAGGTTGCCCAAAAAAATGCTGCTGAAAATAACGTAAATGTAAAATTTGAGCAAGTTGACATTCTCAATTCTCAACTCTCAATTCTCAACTCTCAATTCAACGTTGTGGTAAGCAATCCGCCCTACGTGTGCCAAAGCGAAAAGGCGCAAATGCGCGACAACGTGCTGCGCTACGAGCCGCACACCGCCTTGTTTGTAGAGGATAGCAATCCGCTTGTGTTTTACTCCGTCATTGCTGATTTTGCAAAAAAATCGCTCGCTAAAAGCGGATTTCTTTACTTTGAAATCAACGCGATGTTTGGCAATGAAACGGTGGAAATGCTGAAGGAAAAAGGGTTTGAGAACATCGTTTTGCGAAAGGATATTAATGGAAAGGACAGAATGATACGCGCTTCGCTTAATTGAAAATGGAGAGTTGAAAGTGGAAAGTGTCATTGCGGACTTGACCCGCAATTCCTTGAATAGTATTGCTTTGATTATGAGATTGCGGGTCAAGCCCGCAATGACAACGATTAAAATATGAGAAATAAATTCATATCCATCGCTTCATTTTACGCTGCCGCCGATGCGGCCATAGCGCGCGGACTGCTTGAATCCGGCGGCATTGCGTGCCGAGCGTTGGAAGAAAAATTATCGCCAAATTCTCCCTACTACAAAGGTGTGGGCGGAAAGTGGTGGGTGCAGGTGCAGCGCAAAAACTTGCTGCAAGCCCTGCGTGTTTTAAAAGAAAAAGGACGTCTGCGTAGCGAGGATTTTTGCGTAGCGAAGTGGAAATTATTTTTTGCAAAAGCGCTAAATTGGTAAGAGGCGATGGTATAATTTATACCACGTCATTGCGAGCGGGTTTAGCGAAGCAATCTCAACATCGGGCGTGAGATTGCCACGTTGCTCGTGCCTCGCTCCTCGCAATGACGTAGTACAACCTTTCACCCTTTACCTTTTTACCCTTAACCCTTAATGACCAACCAAAAAAAAGATATTACCCCCGAGCAGGCCTTGGCGCGGCTACAGCGCTCGTGCTCGCTGCGCGAAACCTGCTCGCAGGCGGCGCAGCGCAAGCTGGCGCAGTGGAAAATTGAGCCGCAAGCTGCCGCGCAAATCATGCAACGCCTCATGGCCGAAAAATGGGTGGACGACCGCCGCTACGCCGCCGCTTTTGCCCGCGAAAAATCGCGCTTGGCAAAGTGGGGACAGGTAAAAATTCGCACCTACCTACAAGCCAAGCGCATTTCGGCAGATGACATCAGCCACGCCTTATCCTTTATAGAGGTAGAAAACGAGGCGGCTGCGCTGGAGGAATTGCTCACAAAAAAAGCCCGAACGATAAAGGCTAAATCGGCGCAGGATTTTTTTGCCAAGCTGCTGCGCTTTGGCGTATCGCGAGGGTACAAGTACGAGGCGGTGGCAAAGGCAGCGCGAGAAGTAGCAACGAGTAATCAGTAGCTTGGCAGGCAGACTTGCAGACGGCTCTCATTACTCATTACTTTTTACTACCTTTGCACCCTGTAAATTTTCAGTTTTCAACTTTCAATTCTCAATAGAATTATGACCTCGCAAGAAATTCGCCGCACGTTTTTAGATTTTTTCAAATCGAAAGAGCACCTCATTGTATCCTCGGCGCCCATGGTGGTTAAGAACGACCCCACGCTGATGTTTACCAACGCCGGCATGAACCAGTTTAAGGACTACTTCCTTGGCAACGCCACCCCCAAAAGCCGCCGTGTGGCCGACACGCAAAAGTGCCTGCGCGTTAGCGGCAAGCATAACGACTTAGAAGAAGTGGGGCACGACACGTACCACCACACCATGTTCGAAATGCTGGGCAACTGGAGCTTTGGCAACTACTTCAAAAAGGAGGCTATTTCGTGGGCGTGGGAGCTACTGGTTGATGTGTTCAAAATGGACAAATCGCGCATGTACGCCACCGTGTTTGAGGGCGATGCAGCCAACGGCGTGGAGCCCGACAACGAGGCGCTGGAGCTGTGGAAGCAGTTTTTGCCCGAGTCGCAAATTATTTACGGAAACAAAAAGGACAACTTTTGGGAAATGGGCGACACCGGCCCCTGTGGCCCCTGTACCGAAATTCACGTTGACCTGCGCCCCGACAGTGAGCGCCAAAAGGTGGACGGAGCAACCTTAGTAAACAAAGGTCTGCCCACCGTTATCGAAATTTGGAACTTAGTCTTCATACAGTTCAACCGCAAGGCCAACGGCAGCCTTGAGCAGCTACCCGCCAAGCACGTGGATACGGGCATGGGTTTCGAGCGTCTGTGCATGGTTTTACAAGGAAAAACCAGCAACTACGACACCGATGTTTTTCAGCCGCTCATAGGCAAAATATCCGAGCTGTGCGGCGCAAAGTACGGCGCAGCCAAGGAAACCGACATTGCCATGCGCGTCATTGCCGACCACCTGCGCGCCATCAGCTTCAGCATTGCCGACGGGCAGCTGCCCGGCAACGTAAAGGCCGGCTACGTCATTCGCCGCATACTGCGCCGCGCCGTGCGCTACGGCTTCACGTTCCTCAACTTCAAAGAGCCCTTTATTTGCAAGTTGGTGCCAACCTTGGTGGCGCAAATGGGCGAGATGTTTCCCGAAATAAAGGCGCAGCAGGAGCTGATTGAAAAGGTAATTAACGAGGAAGAATCCACCTTTTTGCGCACGCTCGAAATCGGTATCCGCATGCTCGATGCCGAAATGGAAAAGCTGCAAAAGGAAAGTAAGAAGCAAATTGACGGCAAAACCGCCTTTGTGCTATACGATACCTACGGATTTCCCTACGACCTCATCGATTTGATGGCATCGGAAAAAGGATTTTCGGTGGACGAAAAAGCCTTTGAAAAGGAGCTGGAAACGCAGAAAGACCGCAGCCGCAACGCCGCTGCCGTAGAAACCGGCGACTGGGAGGAGGTAAAGCCCGGCGCGGACTTTGAGTTTGTGGGCTACGATGTTTTGGAGGTAAAAACCGGCATTGCCCGCTACCGCAAAATAAAAACCAAAGGCAAGGAGCAGTACCAGGTGGTGCTTGAGCGCACGCCATTTTACGGCGAAAGCGGCGGCCAGGCCGGCGACCAAGGCCTTATTATTTCGGGCACCGAAAAGGTAGAAGTTGTGGCCACGCAAAAGGACAATGGCCTCACCATACACATCACCAACGCGCTGCCCAAAGATGTAAAAATGCCCGTAACCGCTGTGGTCGATGAGCACAAGCGCACCCTTTCGGCCAACCACCACTCCGCCACGCACCTTATGCACTTTGCCCTGCGCGAGGTGCTGGGCAAGCACGTGGAGCAAAAGGGCAGCATGGTATCGCCCGATGGGCTGCGCTTCGACTTTTCGCACTTCCAAAAGGTAACGGACGAGGAGATTATTCGCGTAGAAAAAATGGTAAACGAGCTCATTCGCCGCAACGATGTGGCCGATGACCACCGCGCCATTCCCATTGACGAGGCCAAGAAAATGGGCGCCATGGCGCTCTTTGGCGAAAAGTACGGCGACAGCGTGCGCGTAATGAAGTTTGGCAACTCGGTAGAGCTGTGCGGTGGCACCCACGTAAACGCCACGGGGCAAATAGGGCTGTTCAAAATCACCTCCGAAAGCGCCGTATCCGCCGGCGTGCGCCGCATTGAGGCCCTTACCGGCGAAAAGGCCGAAGACTTTGTGCGCGCCATGCAAAGCGCCATGACCGAGCTCAAAAGCCTGTTCAATACCCCGAATTTGCTGGCCGCAATAAAGAAAACCATTGCCGAAAACTCGGACTTGCAGAAGCAGGTAGAAAGCTTCATGCACGAAAAGATAGCTGCGCTGAAAAACGAGCTGCTACAGCGCGCCAAGCCGCTTGGCGCCTACAAGCTGGTGGAGGTGAAAATGCCGCTGTCCGCCGATGTGCTCAAGGAGCTGGCCTTTCAGCTGCGCGCCGCCGAGCCCAACGTGGTGGTAGCCGCCGCAAGCGCCAACGAGGGCAAACCGCTCATAGCCCTCATGCTCCCCGATGAGCTGGTAAAAAAAGGGGCCAACGCCTCCGCCATCATTCGCGAAGCCGCCAAGGCAATGGACGGCGGCGGTGGCGGTCAACCCTTCTACGCCACCGCCGGCGGAAAAAACCCCGACGGCCTCAACGCAGCCTTTGACAAAATGATGGCGATGGTAGGGGAAAAGGTGTAAGTAAGGAGGAAGGAGGAAGAACAAAAGACGGAAAGAGCAAGGATAGTTCAACTTATCCTTGCTCTTTTTTTGTACTACCCCCGTTGAGCCGAGGTTCCAACCTCGGCTCTTTTTGTACTACCACGTCATTGCGAGCGAAGCGAAGCAACCGTAGCTCGGCGAAGCCAATCTCCGATTGGGAGATACCGTGTCAAGCACGGTATGACATTAATATTAATAGGGTTTGAGATTGGCTCCGCCGAACTCCGCTTCGCTACGGTTGCCACGTCGCTCGTACCTCGCTCCTCGCAATGACGGTGGGTACGTGGGGTGTCATGCTG
>JAITVR010000052.1 GCA_031285695.1 Prevotellaceae bacterium | reverse complement strand
CGCCGTTCACAATAGCGAGCGGAATAATGGCCAGCCAAATTAGGAGCGATTTTTTAATCATGCTATTTCTATTTTTCCAAACGATGGCAAATATACAAAAAAAGCGGATACGCTATACGGGTATCCGCCTTTTCCGCTACCGGCAAGCGAGCGGTTGTAGCCCCTCGCTACGGTTTTGTCTTCCCACCATACGCCATCGCACAAGCCACCTTGATGCAAAAAGAGGCTGTGTAGTGCGCGTTGAAGCTCTACTGCCCGTAGTACGCTCCCGGGCCGTGCTTGCGGTAAAAGTGCTTTTGAATAAGCTCGGGGTTCATGTCCAGCTTGGGGTTAACGCCGTAGGAAATGTACGCCATTTTGGCCACCTGCTCCAGCACCACGGCGTTGTGCACCGCCTCGTCGGCATCTTTTCCCCAGGCAAAGGGGCCGTGGTTTTTTACCAGCACCGAGGGCACGTATGCGGGGTTAATTTCGCCTTTGCGGAAACGCTCCACCACTACGTTGCCCGTTTCCAGCTCGTACGCGCCGTGCACCTCATCGTAGGTCATGCTGCGGGTGCAGGGAATGGCTTGGTTGAAGTAGTCGGCCTGCGTGGTGCCAATGTTGGGAACATCGCAGCCGGCCTGCGCCCACGCGGTGGCGTAGGTGGAGTGCGTGTGCACTATGCCGCCCAGCGTCTCGAATGCCTTGTACAGCACCAGGTGCGTGGCGGTGTCGCTCGAAGGTTTGTACTTTCCCTCAACGACTTTTCCGTCCAAATCAATAACCACCATGTCATCGGCCTTCATGCCGTCATAATCAACGCCCGAGGGTTTGATGACTACAAGCCCCTGCTTGCGGTCGATGGCGCTCACGTTGCCCCAGGTAAAAATAACTAAGCCGTGCTTTACCAAATCTAAGTTGGCACGGAAAACTTTTTGTTTTAATTCTTCTAACATAATAATAAAGTGACAAATGTAACAGGTAACAAACGTGACTTGTCACTCGTCACGTTTGTCACTCGTTACTGTTTTTTTCTACCAAAAAATAACGTACAGCGCGGCTACAATGGCGCAAATGCCGAATGATGCAATGGCAAAACCTCGGCCGGTGTGGAACAGGTTGAGGTCAACCGCAAGGCTCTTGGGGTCTTTCACGTTGCTACTTGCATTGGAGTACAAAAATACGCTGCACGCCGTGAGCATGGCTACCATTACAAACATGGCGGAGTAGCCAATGTTGTCAAGGTAAAGTGCAAATTCACTGCCCATGGCAAAGGCAATTTTTTGCGCCACTGCCGAAACAAAAAGCAGCGCGGCAATGCTGCCAAGAATGCAGCCCCACTTCTTCATTGTTTTCTTATCGCTATCGGCAACAGAATCGGCGGAAACGGCATGCTTTTTATCGGCAAGCGAGAGCGTAATGAACGCCGCAAAAAGCAGCATGGCCACGTAGCCCATGCGACTTTGAAAAGGTATTTCGGGGTAGCAAACCTTGAACAAAATACCCAAGGGCAGCGTAAGAATTGAAGTCCAAATGGCGGCTGTGCCCGAGGCGCGCTTCCACAGCAGCCCAAGCCCAAACACAATTACAATGCCGGGGTAAACAAAGCCCGAATATTCTTGAATATACTGGAAGGCTTGGTCGAGCCCGCCCAGCAAAGGACGAACGGTAACGGCAGCAACTACCAACGAAATAAACGCCACCAAGCGACCAACATTTACCAAGCGTTTTTCCGAAGCATTTTTGTTGATGTGCTCCTTGTAAATATCCATGGTAAAAATGGTGGAGGTGCTGTTGAACATTGACGCCAACGACGAAATAATGGCGGCTACCAGCGCAGCAAAGGCCAAGCCGCGCACGCCCACGGGGGCAAAGTTACGAATGAGCCAGGGGTAAGCATCATCGGCCTTGGCAATGGTGCCGTGCAGGTCGAAGTAGCCTTGCGCCAAGCCCGGAATCTGGCTGGCATCGGCGCCTTGAGCGTGGAACAGCACAAAGGCGGTAATGCCGGGAATAACTACGATGAACGGAATTAGAATTTTGAGGTAACCGGCAAACAGCAGTCCGCGCTTGGCCTCGTCAATGCTTTTTGCCGCCAGGCCTTTTTGAATAATGTACTGGTTGAAGCCCCAGTAGCCAAGGTTGGTAAACCACAGCGCGCCTACCACGCCGGCAATTCCGGGCAGGTCCTTAAACGCTGCCGGGTCGTGCGCCTTGTTTACAATAAGGCTAAAGTGCGTGTCCTGCGGAATTTCTTTTGCGTAGTTATACACAATTTTGAAGCCCTCCCAAGCGCCTTTGCCCACGCCGCTCACGGCTTCCAGCGCAAAGTACGCCGTAATAAGTCCGCCGCCCACGAGGAAAACCACCTGCATTACATCAGTCCACGCTACCGAAGCCAAGCCGCCGTAGATGGAGTAAATTCCGGCAACGATAAAGAGGAAAAGAATGCACACGTTGAGAAAATCGAACTGCATGCCCATGAAGGAAAGGCTGTCGATGCCCAAAATTTGCCTAATGGCCAGCGCGCCCAACCAAGCCACCGAGGTCAAGTTTACAAACACGTAAAGCAGCAGCCAAAAAATGGAAAAAGCCAAGCCCACGCCCGAGTTGTAGCGTTGCTTCAAAAATTGCGGAATGGTAAAAATGTTGCTTTTAATCATGGCAGGCAGCAAAAATTTTGCCACCAGTATGAGCGTTACCGCCGCCATCAGCTCATACGCCGCCACGCACATGCCTATGCGAAAACCGCTACCCGACATGCCGATAAATTGCTCGGCCGAAATGTTGGCAGCAATGAGCGAGGCGCCCACCGCCCACCACGTAAGCGTATTGCCTGCCAAAAAGTAGTCCTTCGAATCCTTCTCCTTCCCGTCCTTTTTGCGCGACAGGAATAAGCCAAGCGCTACCAGTAGCACAAGGTACGCACCAACGATGACAAAGTCAACCGTTTGAAAACCTGAAATTGAACCCATGTGTGTTAGTTTTTAAAGTTTATAATGTTATAGTAAAGTACAAAAGTAAAAGAGAAAAAAGAATTTTAAGAAGTCTAAGAAGATTAGGAAAACTCTTACCTCTTGTCATGCTGAGCCTGTCGAAAACCACGTCATTCTATTTTCCTTTTGTTCTATTTTTCTATTTTACCGTTTTTCCATCTCTTCCCATGCCAACGCCGCCGCACCAAGCAGCGCGCCGTTTTTATCGTTCAACTCCGAGAGCAAAACTTGCGCCTTTGCTTCGCGCAAAATATTACCCTTTTCATCGCGCTTGCAAAAATTTTTCAGCGCCGCTTCGTTCAAATATTTGCGCGTGGGCGCAAGCAGCAAGTCTCCCGATTTTGCCAAACCGCCGTAAATAAAAATTGCCTCGGGGCCGGTAATCGCAATTGCATTTGCCAAGCCAAGCGCCAACATTTGCGCGGTTTTATCAAACACCTCAAGCGCCATTGAGTCGCCCTGGGCTGCGGCATCGGCAATGTCTTTGGCCGTCATGTCGAGAAACGAAAGCCGCTTGAGCGCGCTGGGCTCGGTAAAGTAGCGGGCGGACATTACCTCAAACGCCGTTTGCTTCAATCCCGTAGCCGAAACGTAGGTTTCCAAGCAGCCCCTGCGTCCGCAACCACAATGGCGACCATTCGGATTAATAATAGTGTGCCCCAGCTCGCCGGCAAAGCTGTCGGAGCCGTACAGCAGCGCACCGCCACACACAATGCCGCTGCCAAAGCCCGTGCCCAGCGTTACCACAATAAAATCCCGCATGCCGCGCGCGCCGCCGTAAATCATTTCGCCCAGGGCGGCAGCCTTGGCATCGTTGGTAAGCTTTACGGGAATGCCGGGGTAGTATTTTTCAAACAGCTGCGCAATGGGCGCCACCTCGTGCTGCCAGGGCAAGTTGGCAGCGTATTCAATTGTTCCCTTGTAGTAGCTTCCGTTGGGCGCACCAATACCAGTGCTCACCACTTCGCACACCTCTGTTAGCTTGCTCCGCAAAGCTGCAATAGCATCGTGCAGCTGCAACACAAAACCTTCGGGGGAAATGCCCGAGGTGTTGGCGGGAGTAGGCGTAACGGTTTCGCCCAAAATATTTCCTGCCTTATCTACAAGACCTATTTTGGTGGTGGTTCCGCCTATATCGATGCCTAAAACAACTTGCATAATACTACTTAACCTGTATTACCCCCAACCCCCTAAAGGGGGCTATAACCGAAGTGTACCTATAACCACCGTGCGTTGTCATGCTGAGCCTGTCGAAGCATTGCGGCGTTGGTTTTTCCTCCGAATGCCCTCGCCTAAACCCTTCGACAGGCTCAGGGTAACAACCCGCACCTTGTGCAGACTGTTATAGCCCCCTTTAGGGGGTTGGGGGTGCATTTACTTCTTTACCCCAAACTTGTACACCGTTTCGCTTGCGTAGGTTTGCCCGGGCTTGAGTTCGGTGCTGGGGAACGCCGAGTGGTGGGGCGAATCGGGGAAGTGCTGCGTTTCGAGGCAAAAGCCGTAACGCTTTACGTAGCGCGCGCTGTCCACGCCGTACAGGTTTCCGTCAAGGAAGTTGCCGGCGTAAAACTGCACTCCGGGTTCGGTGGTGTACACCTCCATGGTGCGGCCGCTCAGCGGTTCGTACACCTGCGCGGCAAGGCTCAACTTTCCATCTTTGGCGTTCAGCTCCCAGTTGTGGTCGTAGCCGCCGCCGCTTTTTAGCTGGGCGTTATCGGCATCAATGCGCTCGCCAATAACGTGGGGCGTGGTAAAGTCAAAAGGCGTACCCTTTACATCTAAAGATTTTCCGGTAGGAATTAATTCGCCATCGGCCTCGGTAAACTTATCGGCAAAAATGGTCAGCTCGTGCCCCATGGCATCGGGCGCTGCGCCGGCTGCAAGGTTGAAGTAGGCGTGGTTGGTAAGGTTGCACAGCGTAAGCTTATCGGTGGTGGCCGAGTACTGAATTTTTAGCTCGTTATTTTTTGTAAGAAGATAGGTAACCTGCACGCTGAGGTTGCCCGGGTAGCCTTCCTCGCCGTCTTTGCTTAGGTAGGATAATTTAAGCCCTACGCTATCGGCTCCTTTTATTTCTTCGGCGTTCCAAATGGCCTTATCGAAACCCTTGAGACCGCCGTGCAGGTGGTTGCGACCATTGTTGGCCGCCAACTTATACTCTTTTCCGTCGAGCGTAAACTTAGCCTGCCCAATGCGGTTGCCGTAGCGACCAATGAGCGCGCCGAAGTACGGCCCTACCTTAAAAAAAGCCTCGCTGCGGTAGCCGTCCAGCGTGGGAAAGCCCAGCGTAATGTTGCCTGCTGCGCCGTTGCGGTCGGGCGTGTACAGCTCGGTAATGGTGCCGCCGTAGGTGGCCACCTTCATGCTCATACCCGCGCCGTTGCTTAGGGTGTACAGCTGCACCTCCTGCCCCTCGTAGGTACCAAAGGGCGCTTTTGTAATTTCCATGTTGTTTGATTTTTGGCTGCCGCACGAGCACACGCCAAGCGTGGCCACAGCAGCAAGGGTTAAGATTTTTGCGTTCATAGCAGTGTAAAAAAAGATTGAGGCACCAAATTTACA
>JAITVR010000007.1 GCA_031285695.1 Prevotellaceae bacterium | reverse complement strand
TTGCGCCATGTCGGCTTCGGCAGCAAAGCTTATTGATTTTGCCCGCGAGCTAACCGCGGCGTAGGGGCGGTAAATGGGCTGCTCGTGCTCCATAACCCAGAGCAGCCTGCCCACGGTTTGCCCCAACGCGCCAACCAAATCGGCAGCTTTGCTTTGGGCGTTGCGCATGGCGTTCATTTTGAGCTCGCGGCGCAAGCGCTCCATTTCGGAGTAGTCTACTTTTTCGAGCTGCACGTTGGCTACGTTGATTTTTTTCAACTCCTGAATAGACTTACCTGCCAACGCTGCGCTGCGCACCAAAAGGCGATAATCTTTGCTTGTGGCAATTTCGTCCTTTTTGTACCAAAAGGACATAAAGTTGCTTTCCAAATCTTTTACTGTCAAATCTTTGGCAACATCTATACCCAAGCCGGACAGGGCCGATTTCATGTCCTTTTCCTGCTCATTGAGCGATTGCTTGCCCTTGCTGTCGCGCTCGCTGATGGTAATGGTAAGGTAAATCCTGTCGGGCGTAACTTCGCGCTCCGCCTTGCCGTTGACCTCAACGTAGGGCTGGTCGATAAAGTTTTTTCCGTCTTGCGCAAAGGCAAAAATGGCGGAAAGAAAAAGAGAGAGGGAGAGAATTGTTTTTTTCATGGTTGGGAAATTTATAGGTTCATTTTACAAAGATACAAAAAGTTCATTGCCTAGCTTTTTCGTTTTTTAGCAAGTTGTTTTTTCTTTATACCGTTCAATTAAAAATGCCGCTGCATTATGATTGTAAATGGGAGTATAACCAGAACTTGGAAGTTTACCCGTTCTTAGATATTCGGTTTCTTTTTCATTCGTTGCAAAGTTATAGCCACTATACATCTCGTTGCCTTTAATCTTGTATTGTTTTATCAAATCATCTAAATCTTTTTTTGTAATTGGAATGGTCTTTTGTATTAATTGTCTCAATTGCGTATAAGTAAGTTTCCATCTATCAGTAGGTTTTTGGTATCTAATAGCAACTAAAGACTCTTTTGTTTCGCTAATAGATGCAAGAATAGATGCTTTACTGACGTCTTTGACAACGGCCAAATTAAATCGAATGGGAATAGCTAATTGTACCATTTCTCCTCCCGCTCCTTCAACAATATCCATTTGCTTTTCAAAGGTTTTTCCCCACTGATTGAGCATATTTGCAGTATCTTTCGTTATGCTGTTGTTCAATAGAGCATTATCAATATCAAAAATAGTTTTGTCTATGTTTGAAACGATTGAAATCATACCGAATGGGAGTTCGTCAGAAAGAGATTTATTAAACCACTCTTTCAATTTGCTTTCATAGTTCCTAATCCCAGCTTGAAGTACTGTTATGATGTTCGCAGGCGTAATAGGGACAACATGATGGGCAACATCATTGCGTAAGTCGTTTATCAAAAATAGATTTATGGCTATCGGGTCTTTTTCTTTATTGAAAATTTGAGTAATAGCAGTTGTAATAGTAATAGTATGTTCACCGCTCTTGTCATAAAGTGCGCTTTCCCCGTTGTTCATTATCACTTTTGCCTTTAGTAGCAATTCCCATGCATTTATAAACAAAAATAAAAATAACTCCAAGCGATAAATAGCCGTAGGGTCATTTATGGCGTGGATTGCAGACAGCATAGCATGCTTAGATTTGTGCAGCATTCGCCAAATTTTGTTTTCTTTTTCCGATAGATAAGATGGGGGAATACCTGTCTTTTCTCCTATTTTCTTTAAAGCAGCGTCAAACGCCCATGCTTCAACATTGCTGCCGGTACTATACCAAGCCGGGTTTACAGGAATGTTAAGTTGTTTGCATATTTCATTCCACAACTCTTGCTTTTTTAATGCTGTTCTTGGTCCTTTTTTCATAAGTTCTCCTTTTTCTATTTGAGTTGGAAATTCCGCTATTGTAAACTTAGGCTTATTCACTTTTACCAGTCTGCATCTTTAATTCTCTAACTGCTCTATCAAAATCACTTTCGTACTGCAACATTTCTTTGCTGCGGTACTCGTCAAACTCTTTTGTTGCTTTTTCAACGGCTTGCTCATGCGATACTTTTCCTGCATGGTTGAGTAGGGAGCGGTTGCCTGCCTGCAAAATGCTATCTAACTTTTCTACCCACTGCTGCATGGTCATTGTGCGCTGCTCAATGGCTTGCAGTTCGGCAAAGTCAAGGTACTGGGACACCAACAGGTTGAGCACCTGTAATTCTTTTTCCGACAAATAGTTTTTGGCTATTTTTACATCATCACGCGTGATGTAGCTGCCCTTAAAGTTGGTCATGCCCACCATTGGTTGGTTGGCATCTACCCGTTGGTAAATAACTTCGGCTGCCGTGTGCTGATGGGCGGCGTAGTGCATTTTATTTTGCACGGTGGCAAAAAACTGGCGGGTAGCATCGGTTCGTGGGTCGTAGTCTATGGCGGTGGCGTAAATATCGGTTACCTGTTGGTATAGGTTGCGCTCGCTTGCGCGAATATCCCGAACTCGTTGCAGTAGCTCGCGAAAATACCGGTTGCCGTTTCCCTTGAGGCGCTCATCGTCAATAGAAAATCCCTTTTGAATATACTCGTGCAGCCGCTGCGTTGCCCACTGCCTAAAGCGTGTTGCCACCTGCGATTTAACGCGGTAGCCTACGGCAATAATCATGTCAAGGTTGTAGTGGGGCAAATCACGTGATACGTCTCTGTTGCCTTCGCGCTGAACCCGTCGGAAATTCCGACAGGTTGCTATTTCCTTTAATTCAGCTTCTTTGTAAATGTTTGCTATGTGCTCAACAACATTTGTTCTTGAGCTCATAAACAATTCGGCTATTTGCTGCTGCGAAAGCCAAATATCTTCACCGTCAAACCGAACGTTGACGTTAGTTATACCGTTATCGTCTTGGTACAGGATAAATTGGCCGTTGGCTGCTTGTAGGTGGTTATTCAACATGGCTGTTAGTTTTTTCTGTAAAGTGGGGTGTATAACCTATAAAGTTACACATTCTTTCCTATTCTTCATCAAAATATCTCCTCTATTTTTCCACACTACAGGTAGGATAACATTTTTTTTCTTGCAGCCTCCTTTTTTGTATCTTTGCCCACCGTACAAAAAATCCCAAAATGGCTGAAGGAAAAAAATACGTTGAAACGCCCATGATGAAGCAGTACTACGCCTTTAAGGCCAAGTACCCCGATGCTTTGCTGCTGTTTCGTGTGGGCGATTTTTACGAAACTTTTGGCGAAGATGCCATTAAAGCGGCCGAAATTTTGGGCATCACGCTTACGCGCCGCGCCAATGGGGCTGCGGCTTTTGTGGAGTTGGCAGGTTTTCCGCATCATGCGTTGGATACCTATTTGCCAAAGCTGGTTCGCGCGGGGCAGCGCGTGGCGGTGTGCGACCAGCTGGAGGACCCGAAATTTGCCAAGGGAATTGTGAAGCGCGGCGTTACGGAGCTGGTTACGCCCGGCGTTACCACCAACGATAATGTGCTTGAGCACAAGGAAAACAACTTTTTGGCCTGCGTACATTTTGCCAAAAATTCTTCGGGAGTTGCTTTTCTTGATTTGTCCACCGGCGAATTTTTGGTGGGCGAGGGCAGCAACGATTACGTGGATAAGCTGCTCACCAACTTTGCGCCCAAGGAGGTTCTTTTTCAAAAAGGTTGTGAGGAAAAATTTACCGAAAATTTCGGCGTAAAATACTACACCTATCGCTTAGATGAGTGGACGTTTAACGAAGATGCTACGCGCGATAAGCTGCTCACGCACTTTCAAGTTCCATCGCTCAAAGGGTTTGGTGTACAAGAACTTGTGAACGGCGTAACCGCTGCCGGAGCCATTTTAATGTACCTTGAGCTTACGCAGCACACGCAGGTAAAGCACATTTCGCACCTCTCGCGCTTAGACGAAAATCGCTACGTGTGGTTGGATAAATTTACGGCGCGAAACCTCGAATTATTCGGATCGGCCAACGAAGGTGCGCGCACGCTTTTGAGCAGCCTCGACCACACCATTTCGCCCATGGGCGGGCGCATGCTGCGGCGGTGGATTGCGCTTCCGCTAAAAGAAATTCAGCAAATCAGCGCGCGGCTAAACATGGTGCAGCAGTTTATTGATTTGCCCCTGCTGAGCGAAGAAATGGCGGCGCACATTCGCGAGGTGGGCGATTTGGAGCGCGTAATTTCAAAGGCTGCCGTGGGGCGAATTAATCCGCGAGAGGTGGTGCAGTTAGCGCGCGCGCTACGTGCTGTAGAAAAAATAAAGCAGCTGTGCGTTGACGTAAAAGAGCCCAACTTTGCGCGCATTGCCGAGCAGCTAAACCCTTGCGCCACCATGCGCGGCGAGCTGGAAAAAAAATTGCTGCCCGAGCCCGCCAACCAAATTGGCAAGGGCGCCATTGTGGCCGAAGGCGTAAATGCCGAGCTTGATGAGCTGCGCAAAATTCAGCGAAGCGGAAAAGATTTTCTTCTCGAAATTCAGCAGCGCGAGGCGGAGCGCACGGGAATTTCATCGCTCAAGGTCAACTTCAACAACGTTTTTGGCTACTACATTGAGGTGCGCAACACGCACAAAGACAAGGTTCCGCCCGAGTGGATACGCAAGCAAACCATCACAAACGCCGAGCGCTACATTACCGAAGAGCTCAAAACTTACGAGGCAAAAATTCTTGGCGCCGAGGATAGAATTTTGGCGCTGGAGCAGCAAATTTTTGGCGAGTTAGTCGCCGCACTTTTGGAGTACATTGCGCCCATTCAGCACAACGCCAACTTGGTGGCGCAGCTCGACTGCCTGCTTTGCTTTGCCAACATTTCTATTGAAAGAAAATACTGCCGACCGGAGCTGAAAAACGATTCGGTTTTGGACATAAAAGACGGTCGCCACCCGGTAATTGAGCTGCTGCTCCCGCCCGATGAGCCCTACGTTTCCAACAATGTTTTTTTGGATTCTTCGGAGCAGCAAATCATCATTCTTACCGGACCAAATATGTCGGGTAAATCCGCGCTGCTGCGGCAAACGGCGCTCATGGTGCTCATGGCGCAAATGGGCTGCTACGTGCCGGCAAGCAAAGCTACCATTGGCGTTGTCGATAAAATTTTTACCCGCGTAGGCGCGTCCGACAATCTTTCGCAGGGCGAATCAACCTTTATGGTGGAAATGCAGGAGGCGGCAAGTATTTTGAATAATCTTTCAAATAACAGCTTAATTATTCTCGACGAAATTGGTCGCGGAA
This sequence comes from Prevotellaceae bacterium, assembly GCA_031285695.1. Taxonomy (GTDB): domain Bacteria; phylum Bacteroidota; class Bacteroidia; order Bacteroidales; family UBA932; genus JAITMY01. Next base: position 894 of record JAITVR010000007.1, on the reverse strand, counting down.
CGAGTACCTACGACGGGATTTCGATAGCGCGCGCCATGGTGGAGTACATTCACGACCACCCGCAGGCAAAGGCTAAAACGCTGTTTGCCACGCACTACCACGAGCTGAATGAGCTGGAAAGTTCTTATTCTCGCATAAAAAATTACAACATTGCCATAAAAGAAGTTGGCAACAAAATTGTGTTTTTGCGCAAGCTCACGCGCGGCGGAAGCGAGCACAGCTTTGGTATTCACGTGGCGCAAATGGCGGGCATGCCCAAGAGCGTAACCGAGCGCGCAACGGCCATTTTGAAGCAGCTGGAAAGTATTCGCAAAGCCAACGGTAGTAAGGTTTCTACAGCATCTGCTTCCGCAAAAAAAGAGGACGCCGTGCAGCTCTCTTTTTTCCAATTAGACGACCCTGTGCTGTCGCAAATTCGCGACCAAATTAAAAACACCGATGTGAATAATCTCACGCCAATTGAGGCGCTGAACAAGCTGAACGACATTAAAAAAATTGCAGGATTGTAGCGCTACCACACGTTTTTTGCGGTGGGGTAAAACGCTTCGGGAATGTACTCTACCTCGCATTTTTCGCCGCGCACCACCACCGAAATTATGTCGAACTGCACATCGAGCTCAAGCGAAAACTGCTGCGCGTAAGCGTTGGCGGCCTGCACCGTGTGCTGCTGCTTGCGGCGGTCAACGGTGGCTTGCGGCGACACCAAAAAATTTGCGCTGCGCGTTTTGACTTCCACCACGTGCAGCGTTCGGTTTTTTTCGGCCACAATATCCAGCTCCTTGTGCCCCCAACGCCAGTTACAGTGCCGAATGCGGAAGCCGTTGCTCTGCAAAAAATCTTGCGCTGCCGCTTCGCCCAGCGCACCAAAATCAACGCTATTCATAAGCTTATTTT
>JAITVR010000006.1 GCA_031285695.1 Prevotellaceae bacterium | reverse complement strand
CAGGGAACCTTCTCGCAAAAACAGGAACCATAGCCTCAAAAAGAGAGGACATTCCCATAAAAAGTGAGGAGCTGCTCTGTGAAACAGAGGACACTCCTCCCTCGGCTGAGGTCAGCCGGGCTATCCAAGCCGGCAAAGCCTGCAAAGAGTAGCCTAGCCGAGGTAGAAACCTCGGCGCAACGGGGGTGGCATGACAACCCACACCGTCATTGCGGGAGGAACGACAAAGCAATCTCAACATCAGGCTTGAGATTGCCGCGCTTCGCTCGCAATGACGTAGGTTTCCTTTTTTAAAACGAGGCGTGTCGTTTTAAAAAAGGAAAGCACCTTTTAGGCAAACAAGGAAAGCACCTTTTAGGCAAACGAGGCGTATCGTTTGGGTAAACGGTACGCCTCGTTTTTGGAAAAGGATTGCGGGGGATAGATGAAAGCCACATCGCTGCACGCAATGTGGCTTCATTCTCAACTCTCAACTCTCAATTCTCCACTAATTATGCTATGCCCAGCGCCACCTCCATCATCTGGGTGAAGGCGGTTTGACGGTGCTCGGCCGAGGTGGCCTCGCCGGTAAAGGGGCAGTCGGAAATGGTGCAAACGCAGAGCGCCTTTTTGCCGGCACGGGCGGCGTTCATGTACAGCGCAGCGGCCTCCATTTCTACGGCCAGCACGCCCATCTTCTGCCAATCTTTGAGCGAAAGCGCATCATCGTAAAAGGTGTCGGAGGAATAGATGTTGCCCACCTTGTACTTTACGCCCACCTTTTTGGCTTCCTCCACCGCGCGCTGCACCAGGTCAAAGTCGGCTATGGGGGCGTAGGTGCCCGGCAGGCGGTACTGCGCGCCGTAGCTGGAGTTGGTGCAGGCGCCCATGGCAATGGCAAGGTCGCCAATTTTCATATCCTCATCAATGGCGCCGGCCGAGCCTACGCGAATAATGGTTTCTACCTCGTAAAAGTTAAACAGCTCGTAGGTGTATATGCCGATGGAGGGCATGCCCATGCCGTGCCCCATAATGGACACCTGCTTGCCCTTGTAGGTGCCGGTGTAGCCCAGCATGCCTCTGATGCCGGTAAACTGCACGGGGTTTTCAAGATACTTTTCGGCCATAAACTGTGCGCGCAGCGGGTCGCCGGGCATGAGGACGGTTTTGGCAATTTCGCCAAGCTTGGCGGCAATGTGGGGTGTGGGAGTGTTGCTCATTTTTTAGTAATTAGAAATTAGTGATTAGTAGTTAGAGGTTAGGGTATCATTTTCAATTCTCAACTCTCAATTTTCAATTAGTTAGTAGAGGTGGCTGATTCTTTTATTTTCCCTCACGTAGCTCAGCGTGTTTTTAGCAAAGCTTTCTTTTCCGTTATTTAAAAATTCTACGTTTATGGGGTGGTAGTAAATGGCGCTGCGCAGCTCGCTGCTCATGGGCGTGTGGGCTAAGCGCATGGCGTCTTTTTCGGTGGTAATAATTGCGCTACCCGGGTGCGCGGCAAGCGCTTTTTGCAAGCGGCCTACATCGCGCTTGCCAAAGTGATGATGGTCGGGGAAGGTAATGCTTTGCACTAGCGTAAAATCCTTTTCTAAGTTCTTAAAAAATGGCTTTGGGTGGGCAATTCCTGCCAGCGCAATCACGCTTTTAGTTTCCGGTTTTTTCGCCTCGCCGGTGCTTAGGTGCACGTACTCGCCGCACTCGTAGGTGGTAAAGTACAGGTGCTGGTAGGGACGAATTTTTAAATCCTTTTCCAAAATATTGAAGTCGATAGGGCGCAGGTTGTGCGGGCATTTGGTTACGATTACCATTTCGGCGCGCGACAGCTGATTTGCCGAATCGCGCAGGCGACCAAGCGGCAGCATGTAATCCTTCGTTACCAAGTTGTCGAAGGTGGTAAGCACCATGGAAAGGCCTGCTTTTACGCGGCGGTACTGAAAGGCATCATCGAGAATTACGGCCTGCAAACCCGCTACCTCCTTCTTCATGCGCTGTATGGCGTAAAATCGATTTTTGCACACGGCAACGGCCACGTTTGGAAAGCGGCGCTTAATCTGTAGCGGTTCATCGCCCACCTTAGCGGCCATGCTTTCGGTTTCTACGTACAAAAAACCTTTACTTTTGCGCTTGTAACCGCGCGAAAGTACCGCTACTTTTACCCCCTGCTCGCTGAGCAGCTGCAGCAGCATTTGCACGTGCGGCGTTTTTCCGGTGCCGCCTACGGCCAAATTTCCAACGCAAATAACAGGAGTTTTGAATTCGTGCTGCTTAAAAATTTTCCACGCATACAACAGGTGCCGCACGTTAACCACCAACCAAAGCAAGCCTGCCAGCGGTAGCGCAAGCAAGATGTGGAGGATATTTTTTGAGTGGGACATTTGAATTGAGAATTGAAAATGGAGAATTGAGAGTGATTTCATTCTCCACTCTCAATTCTCCACTCTCCATTTATTTTACTTCTACCTCGTATGGCAGGCGCGCTTGCGCTTTGCCGTTCATGCGCAGCAGCTTGTTTACGGGTTCGTAGCTTTCTAAAATATTATCGGCTGAAATCTTTTGCGTCAGCTTTGTTTTTGCTTGGCTAAAGCCCTCCATTATTAGCTCAAAAGTTTCCTTTTGCTTGGGCAGCTCCACCACGCGATACTGCTCCAAGTTGGCCAGCAGCACGGCTTTTTCCACCGCGGCATTTAGCCCGCCAAACTCATCAATGAGCCCATTCTTTTTTGCGTCCACCCCACTCCACACGCGCCCTTGACCAATGTTGTCCACCTCCGAAAATTTCATTCCGCGCCCCTCGGCTACGTGCCCCACAAAGGTGGAGTACACTTTTTCTACATGGTGCTGAAGAAAATTTTCTTCGGGTGCGGTAAGCGCGCGGTGTATGCTGCCCATATCAGCGTGGTCGTTAGTGGCAGCCACATCTACGGTTATGCCCAGCTTACTGTTGAAGAATTTTTTTGCGTTAAGCAGCACGCCAAACACGCCAATGGAACCGGTAATGGTGCTTGGATTTGCCATAACGTAATTTGCGGGACACGCCACATAGTAGCCGCCCGAAGCCGCCACATTGCCCATGGATACTACTACGGGCTTGGTTTGCTTCATCAAGTTTACTTCGCGCCAAATGAGCTCCGAAGCTAAGGCACTTCCGCCGGGCGAATTTACGCGCAGCACCACGGCTTTAATGCTCGAGTCGCGGCGCACATCGCGCAGCTCAGCAGCCAAGGTTTTGCCCACAATTCCGTCTTTTCCGTTGTCCAAAATATCGCCCTCGGCATATACAATCGCTACCTTACTTTTTGCGGTAATATTTTTTGGCGTAAGGGTTGTTCGGTAATCGTCAACGCTTACCAAGTTGGGCTTTGCGCTTTCGTCCATTTGCGTAAGCAGCGCCAGTTCGCTCAGCAGCTCGTCGCGCTGCTTGAGTTCGTCCACCAAACCCAACGATACGGCGGCTTCGGCATCGCGCAGCAGCAGGTTGTTGGCTATGGCGTTGAGCTTTTCGGGCGTAACATTTGGCCGCTGCTGAGAAATTCCCTTGAGCATGTGCAACCAAATGGAACCTGTGTAGGTTTTTACTTGCGCGCGATTTTCGTCGCTCATTTTTTCGTACATAAAAGGCTCAACGGCGCTTTTGAATTTTCCGTGGCGAATAATTTGTGCCTCCACGCCCAGCTTGTCCAGCGCACCTTTGAAGAACATAACGCTTGCGCCCAAGCCGTGCAAATCCAGCAGCCCTTCGGGGTTCATGTACACCTTGTCGGCCACGGTGGCAAGGTAGTACGGCATTTGCCCGTAGTAGTCGCTGTAGCTGATAATGAATTTTCCTGTTTGCCGAAAATCAAGCAGCGCATTGCGAATTTCCTCAACGGTAGCCGCGCCGGTGTTGGCGTAGCCCATGTCAAGCAGCAAAATTCCCTTGATTTTTTCATCGCTTTTTGCATTTTCTACGCTGCGCAAAATATCGTTTAAGCCAAGAGCCAACTCGCTTTGCCCGCTCATGCTGCCAAGCATAGAAAAGGGGTCGTTCGATGCTCTATCCACAATGGGGCGGCTGAGCGAAAGCGCCAACACCGACGATTTTTCGACCGTAACGCTTGACTCGGACATGGCCACCGCGCCCACAATGGCACCCACCACGGTAAGAAAAAACACTAAAAGCAGCGAGCCGGCAATGAGCGTTCCGAGCGTTGCCGCAAACATATTTTTTATAAAATTTCCCATACGCCTTTTTTAGTAGGTATTTAAAAAAAAGTATCCCAACGAAATTTCTACTCCTCGGCTGTAAACTCCCGCTCCGCTTTTTGAAATATCGCAAAGCCCTAAGCTGTACGCTGCCGAAATTTGAAATTTTTGCAGCTCCAAGCCGCCGCCAATTTTTATGCCGTAGTCGGCATTTTTATATAAGTTTATGGCTTCCTCCAAGCCGCGAATTTCGCTTTTTTGCGACACCAAAAACGCGTAGTACGGCGCAACAGAAATGTAGGGAACTACGCTGCCAAAGTTGAGCAAGTAGGTAAGGCCAACCGGCACTTCAACGTAGCTTAACTTGTCTGTCCAAACTCCATCGCTTACCTGCTGCATGCTGCCCTTGTTGCTGTATAGCACCTCGGGTTGCAGGGCAAATCCGCCGAAGCTAAACTCGGCAAGGTAAAGGTTGAACGCTAAACCTGCGTTGTACGTAATTCGTTGGTCCAGCAAGGCGCTGTTTACCTCCTGCTGCGCAAAGTTTACGCCGCCCTTGGCACCTACGGCCAGCTGCGCATTTAGCGCAAGCGGCAGGCAGCAAAGCGCAGCAAGCAGCAGCTTACACAGCAGCCTGCTCATGGCGTTGGTAGGCTTTTACCCAATCTACTTCGAGCAGCGCGGGCTCAACGCTGCCTGGCAGCACCCCCGTTGCCCCCGATGAAAAAACAATGTGCATCGGTTCTTCTACAATGTTGGGCGCGGTAAACATGGGCACGCCGTTTATTTTCCACACCATGCTTTCGGTGTTCCACTCCAGCGTAATGATGTAGTAGGAATTTTGGCGCAGCACCTTGCGCGGCCACAGGCGCACGTGCTGCAGCTCCGCCGAGGCGCTTTCGGAAAATGCGCTGAACTCTAACTTTTCGCCCAAGCGCATCACATTTACGTGCGGCAATTTTTTGCCCGAGCTGAGCCAAATGGCGTGGTAAATATGCTTTGAAGGTTGCGTAAATCGAATTTTTGCCTCCACCTTTCCGCCCTTCATACAAAAACTTCTGCCCGTATTTACAATGCCCGAGCTGCACTCGCGCTCTACCGGCAAAAAGCCCACCACATCGCTAAAGCCAAGCCCCATAATCTGCTCGCGCTTGGTGGTTATTTTCAGCGTTTGGTTGGAAATGCTCACGTTGGCGCCGTTGGTGTACACGTGGTTTTCGTTGGCAGGCGAGTAGTCCATGCCCTCTTTGCTGCCCACAACGTAGTAGTGGTCGAGCCATTTTTTGCAGTCAAGCGAGCCGCAGTCAAAGTTGTCCTCAAACTTTACGTCCCAGTCGGTAATGGCGTGAAAGGTTTGCTCCTTTTTTTGCAGCTTGAAAAATTCTTTTACCTCGGCGGATTTGCGCAGCGTTTTGTACTCGCGCTTCATGGTTTTCCACTCGCGCTTCGACATTCCGCTTAGGCGGCGGGGCGAGGCTGCCTGCGCGGCCAGCTCGCGGTAGCGCAGCAGCGCATCGGCGTCCTTTAGCGCTGTGTACCGCTCGTAGCGCTTGAGCAGGGC
>JAITVR010000001.1 GCA_031285695.1 Prevotellaceae bacterium | reverse complement strand
TTTTCGGGCTCACCGATAACAACCAGCTCATTCGTTGACCAATTCAAAACCACGCTTTTTGCCAAGTGGAGCGAGCAGGTTACGGTAAGCTTCAACACCATGGGCGGCAACATTCTGCCCGACAAAACAGGCTTGTACTTTGGCTACGCCTACAACAACAGCAACAATGGTTACTACACCTTGCCCAATCCCACCAAGGAAAACGCCAAGTTTATGGGTTGGTACGATACGCCGGACTTTTCGGGTTCACCGATAACAACCAGCTCATTGGTTGACCAGTATAAAACCATGCTTTTTGCCAAATGGAGCGAGCAGATAACAATAAACTTTGAGCTCTACGGCGGCATAGGTACTGCTACAAAGAGCTACTACCCCGAATACGCCTTCAGCAACAGTACTTACGGCAACACCGGCTTGCCCACCACGCCAACTAAGGACAGCGCCAAGTTTGTGGGCTGGTACGCCACGCCCGACTTTATGGGTAGCATCATTACCAACACCAGCTACGTGAGCAGCGGCATGAGCACCCTCTACGCCCGCTGGGCCGAAAAGGTAAACGTGGTGTTTATAGACTACTCGCAGGAAAAGGTGCAAAGCAAGAGTTTTTGGCACGGCTTGGAGTACTACTACAGCCCTATAAACACAGGCATGGTAAGCGCAAGCTCGCCATTATCGCCCAACGTAAGCTGGTACCACGACATTGTGGGACTGGAGGACGAAATGACCGACAGCACCTCAGTGCCCAACATTCACACCACGCTCTTTGCCCGCTGGTGCATCAAGGTGCACTTTGAGGTAAACGATGGCGAGTACATCGAAGACCGCATTTACACACCCAACACGCGCTACAACGCCGCGCCCAACCAAGGGTTGCCCATAGCCGTGCGTAATGGATACGGCTTCGAGGGTTGGTACACCAATGCTGAGTTCACGCAGCTGGTTACCGACAACAACATTGTGCCCGACAGCTCGTACACGCTTTACGCCAAGTGGAAAGCGCCCACCTACGTGCAGGTTACCTTCGATGTCAACGGTGGAAATATTTTGGGCAACCAACAGTACCAAGCCGATGGATTGAAGTATGGACAGCTGCCCAACGTAGGCTTACCCACGCCAACCAGAGCAGGGCGGTTTGCCTTTGTTGGTTGGTATAGCGACAGCGAGCTTACGCAAAAAGTTACCAACGAAAGCATGGTGCCGAGTGTAAATCACACGCTTTACGCCAAGTGGAATGAAATTCCGCTGCCGAAATATACGGTAACCATTGCGGCGGCTACCGGCGGTGATATTTCTGTAAAAAACAACGGTGCTACTGTAATCTCGGGCTCGCAGGTGGACAGCGGCACGGTGCTAACCCTGCTGGCTACGCCAAATGCAGACTACAATTTTACCAAGTGGTGGGATAATAACACCGAAGCCGGTCGCAACTTTGAGCTGGAATCTAACATCAGCATTTCGGCAACGTTTACAGCAAAACCTTTACCACGGCCTACGCCGAAATACACGGTAACCATTGCAGCGGCTACCAACGGTGATATTTCTGTAAAGAATGGCGCCACAACCCTAACCTCGGGCACGCAGGTGGACAGCGGCACGGTGCTGACCTTGCAGGCTACGCCAAATGCAGGCTACACCTTTGCCAAGTGGTGGGATAATAGCATCGAAGCCGGTCGCAACCTTACGCTAAAAGCTGAAGTAAGCATTTCGGCAAGCTTTACCGCTATTGCCGTTACGGGCGTTGAGCTAAAGTCCGCTACTTCAATGGTAGTAGGAGGCACAGAGCAGCTTTCGGCAGCAGTGCAACCCGCCAATGCTGCCAACCAAAACGTAACGTGGGAAAGCAACAACACTGGCGTGGCTACCGTAAGTAGCGATGGCTTGGTTACCGCCGTATCGGCAGGCACAGCCGTTATTACCGTAAAAACCGTGGACGGAAACAGAACCGCCACCTGCACCGTAACCGTTAGCGCAACGGCCGTAGCGGTTACAGGCGTTAGCCTAAACAAAACAACCGCCACGTTAACCCTTGGCAGTATGGAAACGCTAACTCCAACAGTGCTTCCTGCCGCTGCCACCAACCAAAATGTAACGTGGAGCAGCAGCAACATCAGCGTAGCCGATGTAACAAACGCAGGCTTGGTGATAGCCCTTGCCGAAGGTACCGCCATTATTACCGTAAAAACCGTGGACGGCAACAAAACCGCCACCTGCACGGTAACCGTTAGCACCGCTACCGTAGCGGTTATAAGTGTTGAGCTAAACAAAACAACCGCCGCGCTAACTGCCGGTGCAACCGAGCAGCTAACCGCAACTGTTAACCCCAACAACGCTACCAACCAAAACGTAATGTGGGAAAGCGATAACAACAGCGTGGCTACCGTAAATAGCGCAGGCTTAGTAACCGCCGTATCGGTAGGCACCGCCATTATTACCGTAAAAACCGCGGACGGGAATAAAACCGCCACCTGCACCGTAACCGTTAGCGCAACGGGTACTAATGTTGCCGTTACAAGCGTTAGTTTAAACAAAACAACCATCAGCTTAGACGAAGGCGATACCGAGCGGCTCACCGCAACTGTTAACCCCAACAACGCTACCAACAAGAATGTAACTTGGGAAAGCAGCAACACCGCAGTAGCCACGGTAAACAGCTCGGGTAGAGTTTCCGCCATTGCCGAAGGCACAGCCACCATTACCGTAAAAACCGTGGACGGGAACAAAACCGCCACCTGCACCGTAACGGTTGTCGCAGGCAGCAGCAGCGTAGCGGTTACAAGCGTTAGCCTAAACAAAGCAACAGCAGCGCTAACCGTTGGTGCAACGGAGCAGCTAACAGCAACCATTAACCCCGGCAATGCTACCAACAAAAACGTAACGTGGAGCAGCAGCAACACCGCAGTGGCTACGGTAAATAGCAGTTCGGGTTTGGTAACCGCTCGCGCCGTAGGCTCAGCTATTATTACCGTAAAAACCGCCGATGGCAACAAAACCGCCACCTGCACCGTAACAGTAACTTCAGTAGTTACGCCACCTACCGCCGTGGGCGCAGATGAGCTGCTGCCGCTCACGCTGTACCCCAACCCTGTTGTTAGTGGAGAGTTGACAATTGAAAATGGAGAGTTGACCGAAGGTAAAACGATTGAAATTTACAACCTCAACGGCACGCTTGTAGCAAGGTATAAAACCGTAGGCGAAGTAACAAGCCTTAACGTATCCGCGCTGCCTGGCGGCACCTACATAGTAAGAACCGGAAGGCACGTAGGAAAATTTGTAAAAAGATAGCAGGCAATTCGTGATTAGTAAAATAGCCGAGGTTTCCCACCTCGGCTATTTTTGTTTTCTAAAAAGTCCGTAATCGCTTGCAATGACTCTGCGTGCCGTCATTGCGAGGAGCGAAGAATGAGCAACGAAGCAATCTCAAGCCACTGGTGTGAAATTGGCTTCGCCGAACTCTGCTCGCAATGACGTGGTTTTCGACAAACTCAGCCATGCATTAGCCCCAAAAGCGTGAAGCCCCATTTTTTTGCAGTGAGCAATTAATTTTTGGTGCAAGGGTAGTCAATATAATTTTTTTTACTAAATTTGTCGGGCGTAATTCTGTTTTCACCCAAACAAACAAAAAAATCATGAATAAAACCGTTGGCATTGCAATTCGCGCAGCACTCGTTGTGGCTATTTTAGGCTTGACTTACGCTTTGGTGCAGAGCATTATGGAGCCCATCAACTTTCAGAAAGAGCGCAAGCAGCGCGAGGATAAGGTGGTGGAGCAGCTCAAGGATATTCGCGTGGTGGAGCGCGCCTTCAAGAGCGAGTTTGGCCGCTACGCCGGCAGCTTCGACACGCTAGCCAACTTTTACAAAAACGGAACGGTAACCGTGGAGCTGCAAATCGGCTCGCTGGACGACTCGCTGGCCGTGGCGCTCAAGCAGGTTATTCGTAAAAAAGAAAAGGTGGCCGTGAGTGAGGCTTTTCCTATAAAAACACCCGCCGACTCGCTGGCCATAGTGCCCGGCTGCAACGGCGCAACGTTTGAGCTGGCAGCAGGCACGCTCATTACCTCGTCAAAAGTGCCCGTGCCGGTGTTTGAGTGCAAGGTGCACAACGATGTGGTGCTACAGGATTTGGACCGCCAGCTGGTGGTAAACCTTAATGATGAGCGCAAAAAGTTGGACAGATACCCGGGGCTAAAAGTAGGCTCGCTGAGCGAAGCCACCAACGATGCCGGAAACTGGGAGCAATAAAAAAAACGAGAATATGCAACAGCCGTTTACCGTATCAAGCAGTACGTTAGGCACAAGTAGCAGCTATCATTTGTCCATTCAGAGCAATTTGAATGGACTTTGTTTTTGCGTGCTCGATTTGGAAACCATGCAGTACGTGGCGCTGCAGCAGCTGCCCTTTCACTCCGCCGTGCTAGACTATAACGACCTGCAGCACGCGCTGCACCGCACGCTGAGTAGCGAACCGCTGCTCAACCTTTGCTTTGCTAGCGTGGCGTGCATGTACACCTCGCGCAGCGCAACGCTTATCCCCAATATCTTGAATGACAAAAAGTTGCTAAAGCATTTTTTGGAGTTCAACGCGCCGCTCAACGAGCTCGATGAGGTGCACCACCGCCCCATTTTGTCGCTCGATGCCGAGGCTGTTTTTGCCATTCCAAGTCCGCTGGCCGCCAAGTTTTCGAGTAAGTACAAAAATGTAAAATTTTTTCACCAGTGCGTGCCCATGCTCTCGCAGCTACCCAAGCACGGCGAGCTGCTGGCGGTAAACATCAACAGCGGCTTTGCCGACATTGCGCTGTACGCCCGCGGCGAGCTGAAAATTTACAACACCTTTGCGCTGCAAGCGCCGTCGGATTTGGCGTACTTTATGCTCGCCATTGCGCGTCAGCATAAGGTAAATGAGAAAAAAACGGGCGTGCTGCTTTCGGGAAACATAGGCGGATACGTGGGCGAAGTGGCCAAGCTATTTCCCGAGCTTATTCAAGCCAAGCCACACACCACGCCAAGCATAGCGCCCGAGCTGGAGGTGGTGGCCGACCACCGCTTTACCCACCTTTTTTCGCTGTACGAATGCGCATAGTGAGCGGGCGATACCGCGGGCGCACCATTACGCCGCCAAAAAACTTCAGCGCGCGCCCCACCACCGACTTCGCCAAGGAGGCGCTGTTCAACATTATTTCGGTAAACTTCGATGTTGAAGAAGCTGCTGCGCTTGACCTGTTTTCGGGCACGGGCGGCATCAGCTTTGAGTTTGCCTCGCGCGGCTGCCGCAGCGTAGATAGCGTGGAAATGAACTTTGCGCACCACGCTTTTATAAAAAAAACGGCGCAGGAGCTGCAGTTTTCGCAAATGCGCTGCTACAAGCAAAATGCTTTTTCGTTTCTCGCCACGTGCAAAAATACCTACGACATTATCTTTGCCGACCCGCCCTACGATTTGGAGGGGATTGAAAAAATTCACGAGGCAGTATTTTCCCGTCAGCTGCTCAACCCCGGCGGCTGGCTCATTTTGGAGCATTCAAAAAGCAAAGATTTTTCAACGCTTGCACACTTCAAGGAGCACCGAAACTACGGCAGCGTCAACTTTTCAATTTTTGCAAGCTGATACGCTCAGAGTTAGTCTGAAAAACTTCAGCGTGACGGCTACTCGTTACTTACCACCCGTCACTTGTTACCAGAATTTACATTCCCAGCACGTACCTCAGGCTGAAGCCAAAGGCCACGTTGGCGGTGTTGACGGCCGAAACGTAGGGGTTGTTTTGCAGCCAGTCGAAGTAAACGCGCAGCGTGAGGTCCTTCATCAGCGTGTAGTCGGTGTTGAACTTGAGCGAGAGGTTGCGGCGGCCGTCGGTAATTTGGTGCGTGTTTTCGTTGAGCTTGCGAATGAGGTTCATGTCATCGCGGTAGCTAAAGTCGGCGCGCAGGGTAACGCTGGTGGTGGGGCTTTGCTTATCGCTAAAGAGGAATATTTGCGGCGCATTGGCAAAGGTGTAGCCCACGCCGGCCACGCCTTCCCAGGCGGAGTTTTCGATAATTTGGTTGTTGGCCAAGCTGAGGTCCACGCGGCGGTTGCGGCGCATTTCAAAGCGGGTTTGCAGGCTGTTGGCCCAGGTAATATCAAGGCCGCCCAGCACTATGCTCTCGTTGATGCTTACGTTGGCAATGCTGTACATGGAGTAAAAATCGCCCTGCGCGTCTCGGCCCGTGGTGGAATTTTCCTGAAAGTTGCTGTTGCTGGTAAACGAGCTGATGCTGTACGTGCAGCGGTAGGAGTGCGAGAGGGTGGCGGATTTTACCACACCTTTGAGCGCCTCAATGCGCCCCAGACCGGCGTAGGTAACGTTCCAGTTGGGCAGCGGAATGCGCGACAGGAATTTGGTGTAGTCCACCGTTTTTGCGTTCACGCCTTTATTTAAGTACGCTGCTTCGAACGATGGAATTAAAACGTCCTGCGCCAAGCCGCTAAAGCCATCGGGAAATACGCCCATGCTGTCTAACCCGCCGGTGTAGCGGCTATCACGCTGCGCCACCTGCTTGGCCACATCAAGGCGTATGCGGCTAAAGCGGTCGTAGGTTTCGGAGCGGTACATGTTTTCGGTCGAAGGTCTTTCAAAGGCCGAAAATATGGCAATGGCGCTCATGGTGTACGAGCCCGTTTCGGTGGGGGTGGGTATTGCGCCGTTACCGTTGTTAAAGTCGTACCACATGCGGCCGCTGCTGTAGGTTTGCGTGGCGTTGAGGTCAATGCGCAGGTCGCGGAAGGGCTCAAAGGAGGCGCGGTACGAGAGGTTGCTTGCGGTGTTCATCATAAATGGATTGACAAACACGTCCTCTGTGCTGTCGCCCTCAACGGGTGTGCCGCTTATGAGCCAATTTCGCTCATTGCTGATGTGGTAGGGCGTGCTTTCGCCGCGTGCGCGCGAGAGTATGTACTCGGTAGGCGTGCCAAAAAAGTTTTTCCAAAAATCGCCGCTCTGCGAGCCGGCCACAAAGTCCCAACCGGGCGCGCCAAAGTTGTGCCGCTTGTCCAAGCCCATAAGCGTGGTTTGGGGCTTGTAGCCGGGCAGCATGGTTTCGCCGTTGCGGGTGTAGGCCACGTTGAAGTTGCGGGTAAGCATGAGCAGGCGCAGCGCCAGCTTGCCGGCGTACACGGCCGGATTTTGCGGCACGGGTACCTTGCCGGTTACCACTACCTTGGCGTTCTTTAGCGCTTCATCGCTTGTAACGTAAAGGCTGCGCTCGTTTACGTTTTCCATTTTTACCCTTACCACCTTGCCGGCCTCATTCAGCACCTGCACTTTTACGCCCGTGGCTTTAAGGTCGTGCTTGATGAGCAGCTTGCGGTTTTTTTCAAGGTTTACCTCCGTTTGCTCGTACTTCACGTCCTTCATTTCGCGCTTTTTCTTTCCGCGTCCGCTAAATTCTTGGTCAATATCTTTGAGAAATTTCGATTTTGCGTAAAGCGTAACGAGGTTAAATGAACCGTTGATTTGAAACGAGTTGGAGTTGCGAATGGTGTTGCCAACATCGGGCATTTCCTCATCGCCCAGCACCTGTGGCGCCTCCCAATCGTAGGTGCCGGTGTACGATGAGTTTACGTTTACCCACGAGAGCACCGGAATTTTGTTGATGGGCAGCGTGTAGGTTAGGCCAAAGCTGTGGCCGTAGCGCGTGTTGCGCCAGCGGTCGTTGAGGGGCGTGGCGGCGCTGTCAACTTCAAAGCCTGTTTCCTGCTCGGTTTTTACATCTTGCCGCTGAAAGTGCTGCGCCGTAAAGTTAAACTTTAGGCTTTTTGTAATATCCCAGCCCAGCGTGTAGTTGCGCGAGTGGGTGCGCTCGCGGTAAATGATGGGCGTAATTTTTACGCCGGGGTAAAAGCTGCGCGCAATGTACTCGTTGTACGTGTCGCTGTACTCGGTGGCAAAGCCGTACTGGTTGGGCAGCGGCGCAAAGTTGAAGTCTCTTATTATTTTCCAATTTTCGCCCTTCATAGCCTTGCTTTTGGCAAAAGGCTCAATGGAAAGCGACTTGAAGCTGTAGGCATACGCGCCGCTAAACCTGTGCTCTGCCACGCTGTCGCGCTCGGTGTTCACATCGTGCGCCATGGTGCTGTTGAACATGTAGCCTACGGTAAAATTCGATACGTCAATCGGGCCAAATCGTTTTTCGCCGTTGCCGTTTATGCGCACGTTGCTCAGGTTAATATTTTTGCGCATGGCGTAGGTAATGGTGGCGTCGCTAATGGAGTCGCGCGCTTTTTTGCTGCCGGCTTTGTCCAGCGCATCTTGCAGCTTTATGTCGGGGTCAAAGGGGTTGTACAGCGGAATGATGAAACTTTCGGCGTAGGCAAAGCCAAAGGGAATAGTTACGCCCCACTTGGTGGGAAAAAATTTGCCGAGCTCAAACCGTGTGTTGAGGTCGTACTGGTAGGCGTCTTCTTTTGCGCGGGTAAGCATTCGGCTATCCAAGCTGCCAAAGCCCGCCTTGGAGTAGCTGCCCGCCAGCGACACGTTGGCAAAGTCGGCAAAGTTGGTGGCCACGCGGGCGTTGGCTGCCCAGCCGCCTTCCTCGTTAAAGTTGGTAAGGCGCAGCTCGTTTATCCACACTATGCCGTCTTTGGGCAGGTTGTCGCCGCCGAGCGTGCCTCTTCTTTGTGCGGGATTTTTTACGCCAATCATCATAACGCGCACCTCGCCCAGGTTGGGGTTGCCCACCACGCGCACGGTGTTTTTTCCGTCCTGCTTTTCGTACACCGATGAAAGCGTAACGCCGCTGTTGCTACGCATTCTGGCGTTTCGCTCCAGCTTTAAATCGGTAAAAAGGCTGAGCGCAATGTCTAGCTTGTTGTCTTCCGGCCACACCAGCTCGCGCTGCGAATCTTCGTAGCGCCCCCAGGGTGTGAGCCGTAGCGGAATTTCGTACTCGTAGTAGTTGTAGCGGTAGTCGCTGCCAATGCGCACAAAGAGCGAAAGGTCGTTGTCCTTTAGCCGTGATTCGTTTACTGCTTCGGCGTGCACGTCCATTTGCAGGCGCCTAAATTCGCGCATGTCGAGCATGGTATTTTTGTACGAGGCGCGCCCATCGCCGTCGGCAAGGTTGAGCACGGTAAGCATCATGGCTTGCTCGTTGCGCTGCACCTGCTGGTTGGTGGTGTTGTCCACCACGCGGCTTACGCCCGGGGGCAGCACGTAGTTTACGGGGCGGCGGTCGGAGTTTTCCTCAATGCTCACGGCCGAAATATCTATTTCGCCGGCCGAGGTTTCGGGCTGCGCCAATCCTTCCTGCGCTTCGAGCAGCGAGTAGGCGTACTTGCGCCACTCGGCGCGCACCAGCTCCATGCGCGCAAAGCGGCACACTACGCTAGTGTCGAATCCGGTAAGAAAGGTGCGCATAAAGCGCATGGATTTAAAATCCTCAACGTTGCCGTGCGGCCTGCCGTTGGCTATTGGAATTTTAAACTGATACCAGTTGATGGTTTGGTACTCGCCGTAGTCGCCGGCTTCTTCGCTGGGCATGGTGTAGGTGCGAATGTCGGTAATGTAGTTTTGCCCCACCGCATTTTCGTTAATGGCATCGGGCGTAAGCTCAATAAAGTATTCGTAGTAGCTTTCGAGCTCGTTCAGCGTGTTGTCCTTGTTAATGTCCTCGGTGTTGGGCATGGTGGTGGCGGAGCTTGATAATCCGCCGGTGGCAATGGGCGAGTTGCCCTCGGGGTTGTTGTATTTTTTGTAGCGAGCAAGAATATCCAAGCGGTCTCCGTCATAGTCCGTGCCGCGGTAGTAGTGGTAGTTGTCGTTGGACGGGTCTTCCTCAAACACGCGGGTAAAAATATCGTTGTTCAAAACTGCTCCCACCTTGCTCAGGTAGCTGGTAAAAAAGTCTTGCTCCTGCAGCTGTCCCATTCCGTCGTAGCCCACGTCCTGCACGGCGCGCGCGGCCTCGTTGTTGTCAAATGTGTTGACCAGCGACTGTGTTTTTGGCACATATCCCCAGTCGGTTTTTTCGAGCAGCGCCGTGTCGTGCGGGTAGGGCAGACCGTTTTCAAAGGCCTTGCGGCTATCCTTCATCACGTCTTCCGATACATCGCCAAGGTTGAAGTACAGCCGGCCGTTGCGGAATTTACCTGCATTGCCCGAGTTGCGCGTGTAAATAAACGGGTCCATCATCCAAAACTCAATGTACTCCACGTTCGATGTTTCAAAATCCGTAATGGGCAGCGAGCGCATCATGGCGCCATAGTTGGTGGCGGGCGTTTTGAGCGAGCCATCGCCGTTCAGCCCCTTTCGGGGAAAAGAAGCATCGTCTCTAAAGTCAATGTAGTTGTACGTTCCGCGCTCGTTGGGGTAGTACGCCAAGTTGAGCACCGCAATGTTGGCGTCAACGCCAATCACAAGGTCTTTGTTCGGAAAAATTTCCTTCTCCGAAATTTCGCGCACGTAGTGATTTTTGCGGAACCGCACCTCATCGCGTATGTAGCTGGGCGTTGAAGAGGTGTTGCGCAAAAACAGCGGGTCAATGTAGTACCACGCCAGCTTCGAGCGGTAGTAGCCGTTGCTGAGCGGCGCATTGGCGCTGGTGGTATTTTTTCCGCCGCCAAATTGGTTGGGCGTGCCGGTTACAAATTCGGGCGTACTACCGAGCGACCACGCCGTGTGCTGCCGCAAATCGATGGTCATTTTCGTAGCCTCAAAGTCATCAATGTAGGTGGCGCCGGCGCTGCCAATGGCGCGGTTGTGCCCGGGCAGCAGCTGCGCAAACTCGCCTTGAATAGAAAAATTTGATGCCTCTTTGGTGGAAATAAAGGGCAGCGCATCCACCATTTTGGTAAGCAAATTTACCTCGCTGGTGTACGAGCCGTTGAGCCCCCAAATGGTGTTGGATATGGGTTCATCGCCGTAGGCCACCTTTTGCGTCATGGGTTTTTCCGAAAGGCGCAAAATGGTGGCGCCCATGTCAAAATTTTTGGAAAACTTGTACTTAAGGTTGGTGCCTATCATCGTTTTTTTCACAAAGGCAAACATGTCCACGCTTTCCAGCGAAACCTGTAGCGGCACGTTGCTGTTGAGGTACGCCGGGTTGATAATTTGCACGCGCCCCAGCGTGTAGTTTACCGTGTAGTCCACGTTTTCCACCAGCTTTATGCCGCCGGCGGTAACCAGCACTGCGCCTTCGGGAATGTCGGTGGCGCCAAGAATAATTTCGGAGCTGGAGCTGGATTTGTACGAGCCGGTGAGCGTAAATTTATTTTTGTCGGCAAACTGTCGCGCTTTTACTAAAGTGCTATCATATAGTTCATTATAAATGTATTTGTTGGCGGCGGGGTAGCCAATTTGCGTACCCAAATCGCGTCCAAAAGGCTCAAGCATGGGAAACATAATGCGCCCGTTGGTGCTCATAGCCGTTACGCCTTCAATGTAGTCAAACTTGCCGTCGGGGTAGCGGTTACCTGCATGGTTAATGTTGTCCACGTTGAGCACCTGTATCAGCGGTAGATTTTTTTTGTTGCCCTCGGTCAAGTAGGGCACATTGCTTCCCACCTGGTCGTCGTGGTACATTACGTTAAGCAAAAAATCTTCGCCGCTAAGCTGATACGCGTCTAAGCTGTAAATGTTTTTCATCATCAGCTTCCACGTGTTGAAGCGGGGCGAAAGGTTGGTTCCCTTCAGCATTTTTACTATCAATGCTTTGGGAGCCACCACGCCATCGTCGTAAAATTCGCCCACGCGGTAGGTGGTTCCGCGCTGCGTGTACTCAAAGGCTACCGCCAAAACCTCGTCGGCGTTCAGCGCGTTGGTAAGCGAAATGAAGCCCAGCTGCGCGTTGAACGTGTAGTCGGTTTCGGCCGTAAGGCGGCGCGCATTTTCTATTTTTTCGTAATCTTTTCCCTGCGTTAAATTTAGCGCGTTCAGCACGTTGTTGGCCTGCGCCATGTCGCGCACAGCCTCGTCTGTTTTCAGCGCTCTGTACAGGTTGTTTTGCTCGTTGCCCGTTGGGGTGTTGCCGCTTCCCAGCGTGTCGAGCGCAATAATGTTGCGCGCGCTTTCAAAGCGGTTGTTGCGGTTGGTAACCCACACTTCAAGGCGCGTAATGGTTACACCGCTTTGTATGAGCGGCAAATATTTTAGCGCCTTGCTAAACTGGTTGCGAAAGTAGTGCGACAAAAAAAAGTGGCGGTTGGCATCGTACTTATCCACCGGAATTTCAAAAAGCGTGGTTTGCGCGCCGCCCTTCACGTTAATGGTGGACGACTGCCCTTTTTGCTCCGATAGCACGGCCTCCACCGTAAGGTGTCCGAATTTCAGCTCGGTTTTAAAGCCAAACAAGCTTTGGCTGCCCTGAATGAGCGAGCCCGACAGCGGCAGGCTTACATTTCCTGCCTCAATTTTTTGAACAATATCGTCCTCGTCGCCCTGGTAGTTTATTTTTAAAAGGTCTTGAAAGCTAAATGTTTGAAAATTAAACGTTTTGTCGGTGCTGTTGATAAAGTCAATGTTGATTTTGTCGCCAATAGAGCCCGATGCGTTGATTTTCATATCGGCCTTAAAGTCAAACGCGCCGTGCGAGCGGTACTGCTCGGGAATGGTGGGGTTGTCCGTGCGGCTCCAGTTGTAGCCAAAAATTACCTCGGCCGAGCCCTGAATGTTGAACTTAATAAAATCGTTGCCAAAAAGGTTGGTGCTCAGCTGCGAGTTGAGCTTTAGGCCGGCCGAAAACAGGTTCGAGGCATCGCTTCCGCCGCCGCTGCGCGAGGCGTTTCCCATTTCGGTAGTGCGGCGCGCGCTCCAGGCCTCGCGCGTGGCGTTGTCAAACTGGTAGCGGCGGTATTCGTCGCTGGTCATCACCTTTACCGGCGATGTGTGCTCGGTTTCGCCCTTATTGTAAAAGGTGTAATCGTCCGTTTTTTCGTTGTACTTTACCTCGTACAAATCCGATTCCTTTACCGCCGGCTGCCACTCGCGCTCCTCTTCGTTGGGCGCAGCGTGGGTGGCTGTTGTAAGAAAAAAAGAAAAAAAGAAAAAAGGAATGGCGCGCCGTTTTCAGCGCTCCCATTCTATTTTCCTGTTTTCCTATTTTCCTGTTATTCCTTAGCCGTAGCATTGCGGGTGTTTGTATAGTTTACAGCCGTTGTAGCGCGCTGCGAATAAGCTCCTCCACGCTTTGCTGGTTGTTTTGCTTGTAGGCGGCCTCCACCGCTTTTTCGGTATTTGCCTTGGGGAAACCCAGCGCCAGCAGCGCCGCAATGGCCTCGTTGCTGGCCGAGCCAAATGTCGATACCGCCACATTTTCCTCGCTGCCTGCTGCCTTCAGCGCCTTTCCTTTCAAGTCCACCACTATGCGCTCGGCCGTTTTCAGCCCAATTCCCTTAATACTTTTCAGCACCGCCACATCGCCCGTGGCAATGGCGGTCGTGAGCTCGTTGCTGCGCAGCGACGATAGCATAATGCGCGCCGTTGCTGCGCCCACGCCCGATACGCTAATGAGCAGCCTAAATAGCTCACGCTCGTTTTTGTCAAAAAAACCGTACAGCACATGCGCATCTTCGCGTATTTGCTGATGTAAAAATAGTGTAACTATTTGATTTTCAGATAGTTGCGAATATGTTTGCAGCGATATATTTACCATGTAGCCCAAGCCCGCAGCTTCCACTACGGCGTAGGTTGGCGTAAGCTCCGCCAGCTGACCTTTAATGTATTCGTACATAAATTAGTTGATAGTTGACAATGGATAATGCACAATGAAAACACGCTATCCGTTGTGCGTTGTTCGTTGTTCATTGTCCGTTTTGCTAAGCGGCAGCGGATTTTTGGTCAGCTCGGCGTACTCCTTTCTATTTTTGTACGCATCGCAGGCCATGTACAGCGCGGCGCGAAACGAATCGGGCGAAGCCGTGTCTTTGCCCGCAATATCGTAGGCTGTGCCGTGCGCAGGCGAGGTGCGAATTATGGACAAGCCGCCTGTGTAGTTTACGCCCGATTCAAACGCCATGGTTTTAAACGGTGCCAATCCTTGGTCGTGGTACATGGCAAGCACCGCGTCAAATTTCAATACATTGTTTGAGCCAAAAAATCCGTCGGCAGCGTAGGGGCCAAAGGCCAGCAAGCCGCCTTTAATGGCTTCTTCAACCGCGGGAATGATGATGTTTTTTTCCTCCTCGCCCAGCAAACCGCCATCGCCGGAGTGCGGGTTGAGCCCAAGCACTGCAATGCGCGGACGGCGAATTTGAAAATCTTCCTTCAGCGTATTGTTCAGCTGCTTTAGCTTGCGCAAAATCAAATCTTTGCTCAGTGTTTGCGCTACCTTGCTTAGCGGAATATGTCCGGTGGCCACGCCCACGCGCAGCCTGTCGCTCACCAGCAGCATTATGGCTTCTTTTGCGCCAAAGGTTTCGGCCAAAAATTCGGTGTGCCCCGGAAAATGGTACTCGCTCGATTGCACATTTTCCTTATTAAAGGGCGCGGTAACCAAGGCTTGAATTTTTCCGTCCTTCAAATCCTGCACAGCCGCCTTGAGCGCCGCCAGCGCACCTTTTCCCGCCACATCGGTCGATTTTCCTATATCGACTTTTACCTCGTCGTCCATTACATTGATAATGTTGGCGCGCTTGGGGTTGGCCTCCTCGGCGGTGCGAATAATGTTAAAGTTGAAGTTTTCGGCGTTGACCACCTTGCGGTAAAAGGCGGCTACCTTGGGCGAACCGTACACAACGGGCGTGCAAAGTTCGGCAATGTGCGGCTCCATGAGCGTTTTAATAATTACCTCGTAGCCAATGCCGTTTATATCGCCTTGCGTTATTCCGACCTTAATTTTGTTATCTGCCATAGCTTTAGTTTGGGCGCAGCACGCCATAAAATAACAAAAGTACCAAATATTTGCCACTCATTGAGCCTAATTAAGTTTAACTAAAATGCTTTAGTAGAACTTAACGCATTTTTTTTAGCAAAAACTTTTTTTACTTAGAGATGTTTTTTTTATCTTTGCCCCTTGTACTTATGTACTTGCTATAAGGAAACCAAATAACTGTTTATACATAAAAAAATTGCAAAAAATGAAAAGAAAAATCTACAGCTTAGCCGTTGCTTTGGGCGTAATTGTTGCCTCGTGCGGAAGCCCCGAAAAAATGAAGGACGCTGCCGACCAAATTAAGGCAACCTGTACACCCACAGTGCTCGAAGCCAAGGCCGGCGTAATAAAGGCCAGCATCAACGTTAGCTTCCCCGAAAAGTATTTCCACCCCAGCGCAGTGCTCGAAATGCTGCCCGTAGTGAAGTACGCAGGCGGCGAAGCTTTGGGTGAAGTAAAGATGCTACAGGGCGAAAAAGTGAAGGACAACAACACCGTAATTGCAGCAGCAGGCGGCAGCTACACGCAGGAAGTTACCTTTAGCTACACCGATGCTATGAAGGTAGCTACCCTCGAAATTCGCGCTACGCTAATAGACAAAAAAGGAAACAGGCTGCAATTCCCCGCCGACATTAAGGTTGCCGATGGCGTAATTGCCACCTACAAGCTGGCCGAAGTGGAGGTTAAGCCCGTTTACTTTGACGACAGTTACCAAAAGTCAACCACCGAAACCAAGGAGGCACAGGTGCTGTTCCCCATCAACAACTCAAGCGTGCGCCCCGCCGAGTTAAGCAAGGCCGATGTGAAGCTGCTGCAGCAATTTATTGCCGATGCGCTTCCTAAGGAGCCTGCAAAACCCGCTCGCGGTAAAAAAGTTGTGGTAGATACAACGCCCAGCACCAAAACCCTTAAGGGCTTGGAAATTTCTTCATACGCTTCGCCCGATGGCGAAATGGATTTGAACGAAAAATTGTCGAACAACCGCGGCAACTCAACCGATGCTGCGCTGGCAAAATTCTTCAAGCAATCCAAGGTGAAAATGGACAAGAACTTGGTAAACATTAAGCACACCGCCGAAGACTGGGAAGGTTTTCAGCAGCTAATGGCTAACTCAGAAATTCAAGATAAGGAGCTGGTGCTACGCGTGCTTTCAATGTACAGCGACCCCGCTGTGCGCGAGCGCGAAATCAAAAACATTTCGGCCGTTTACACCGTTATTGCCTATAAAGTTTTGCCTCAGCTGCGCCGCTCAAAATTGTCGGCCACAGTTGAAGTTGCCAACCTCAACGATGAGCAAATTAAGGCATTTGTTTCGGCAAATAACTTAGACACGCTTGATGTTGAGCAGTTGATGTACGCTGCTGTGAAGCTTTACACCGAAGATGCCGCAATGCAGGAAACGCTATATAAGAAGGTAACCGAAAAGTTCAACGATGTGCGCGGTTTCAACAACCTCGGCGCGCTCTACCTCAGCCAGGATAAGCTGGACGAAGCCAAGACGGCCTTAGATGCTGCTCTTGCCATTAAGGAAGATGCTAAAATTAAGAACAACTTGGGCTACGTGCTGCTAAAGCAGGGCAAAAACGATGAGGCCGAAAAGCAGCTGGCTGCCGCAGGTCTTGACGAAAGCAAGGCGGGTATGGCCTACATTGCCCTTGGTAAGGGCGAATACAGCCAAGCCGTTACATTGCTCAGCGGTTCAGGTTCTTTCAACGAAGCGTTGGCGCTGCTGCTTAGCGAGCGTGCAGACGATGCTAAGGCGGTACTTGAAAAACTTGATACTCCCAAGGCATACTACCTCAAGGCTGTGATTGGTGCTCGCAAGAATGCCGAAGCCGAAGTTACCGAAAACTTGGACAAGGCCGGCGACCTTAAGGCTAACGCCAAGCAAGATGCAGAGTTTGTTGCTTTTTGGCCGAAGCTGTAAGAGAGAAATTATACGAATAAAAAAAGGTTGCTCATTTTGGGCAACCTTTTTTTTGTTTAGTTCATTTATCACTGATGTTCGCTTGTTGTCATTGCGGGCTTGACCCGCAATGACAATGGGTGTGGCTAATGGTAATACCTCTCCAAAAACTCCTTCAACTTTTGTAAAAATGCCTCGGTAGGTTCGTTGCTTTGCAAAATGTCGGCAATGTTTTTTACCCTGTCGGGGACGGAGGCAATGCCCTTGCCGCGAAGCGAGGCGTTTCCCTGTAGGGCTTTTTGCAGCCTTTGCAAATTGGTGCGGTACAAAAGCGTGCCGTGAAACAGCTGTCGGCCGCGCGAAACGTGCGCCGCGGTGCCCGAAATTTTGTACTCGCCACAGCGAATTTCCTTACGCTTGCCGGTGCTTGCATTTACACCCAAGTGTTGCAACGCGGCAACAATGGGCGCGGTGAAATCGCGGTCAAGTGCAGGTGCGCTGTTTTTGGAAACAATAAAAGCGTAGTTTATATTTCCCTCATCGTGATAGACCGCGCCGCCACCCGAAATGCGGCGAACGACCTCAATGCCGTTTTCTCTGCAAAAATCAACATCAACCTCGGCTTCGATGGTTTGGTATTTTCCTACAATTACCGAGGGCACGTTTATATACAACAACAGAACGTCGTCTTGACGTTCTGTTAGTAGCTGCTCCTCCAGTGCACAGTTGCGCGTAGGAGAGTTGTATGGATTGATGATAACTTGCACTACATTCCCACCTTGAACGCTACGCGCAATTCCTCTACCTGCGCATCGTTGATGGGGTGCAGCTTGCCAATGGGCGCCGCCATAATGAGCGACTTGGCGCTGAACTCCGCCACCTCCAGCTTATCGAAGGTTTGCAGCAGCTTATCGCCGGTAACCAGCACCGAGCCATTGCTCATTAGCACGGCGGGTACCTTGCCCACGATGTCCGAAATGGCCTGCGGGTTTTCGTACTGTAGGCTGAAGGGCACGTGCGGCACGTCTTGCAGGAATATCCAGCTTTCGGGAATGGTGCGTACATCGAACTTAACGCCCGAGGTGCAAAAGCCCATAAGGTTGGGCGACTGCGTTAAGATGATGGAGTTGATTTTGGGGTTGCTTTGGTAAATGGCCTGGTGCAGCGCAATGCTGCGGCTCGGGTTTTTGCCTGCTTCTACCATGCCGTTTTTTACCTGAACAATGTGCTGCGGCTCGATGTCGAAGCGCGGTTCGCCCACGGGGGTAATCAAAAAATCGTTGTTGCGCCAGCGAACGGACACGGTGCCGTAGCTGCTAATCATAAGACCTTGGTCGCACGAGCGGCGCACTAT
The DNA here is from genome assembly GCA_031285695.1 of Prevotellaceae bacterium. Classification (GTDB taxonomy): domain Bacteria; phylum Bacteroidota; class Bacteroidia; order Bacteroidales; family UBA932; genus JAITMY01. The sequence goes on along the minus strand of JAITVR010000001.1, from coordinate 2,183 downwards.
TTTACATATTTCGGCACGAATGGCGCGCTCGTCCGAGGGGTAGCTGGCACCCATAAACTGCGGGTGGGTAACCTTTACGGCCTGGTCGTAGTGCTTAATTTCTTCGTCTGTTAGGTAGTTGGGCTCGCCCAGCACGCTTGCGTTGAGAATGGTGCGGGCGCACAGCTCCAGCGTTTCAAAGCGCATGTAGGCGTCGAGCATATCCTCGCCGCACAGCACCACGCCGTGGTTTTCCATAATAACGGCCTTGTACTCGGGGTGCGCCTTGAACTCGGCGGCTATCTTTTCGCCCAGCTGCTCGCTGCCCGGCAGGTCGTAGGGCGCAAAGCCCACCTTGCCGCACACCTTGTGCGCCTGCGGAATGATGTTGGTGTTGGGAATTTGGTGCGCAATGCTGAACGACACCTATGCGGGCGGATGGGCGTGAATCACGGCCTTCATCTGCGGGCGCATGTTGTAAATGGCCTTGTGGAAGGGGTACTCCGACGAGGGCTTGTGCTTGCCCACAATGGTTCCGTCGGCCTTTACGCACACGATGTCCTGTGCGGTAAGGTTGCCCTTGTCCACGGCGCTGGGGGTAATCCACATATCGCCGGCTTCGTCCATAATGGACAGGTTGCCGCCGCTTGTAGTAGTCATGCCGCTACGGTAAATGCGGCTAATGATAACCACCAGCTGGTCGGCGGGGTGCATGAGAGTTGTGTCTAACTGCTTCATTTTTTTTAGAAAAATAGAACAAAAGGAAAATAGAAAAACAGAATAAAAACGGCGCAAAGGTACAAAAAAAGGGCAAAGTGTGTTGTCCTACGAAAAAAAAATATTTTGGCAGGGCAAAAATTGCGTAGCGCGTGCCGTCAACGGTCGTTTTTCTACCTCCCAAGGGCTTCCAAATGGCAAAAAAAGCTTTTGGCGAGCCTCCCAAGCCCTCGGGAGTGGTAAAAAAAGCTTTTGGCAGCATTCCCGAGCCCTCGGGAGTGGCAAAAAAAGCTTTTGGCAGCATTCCTGAGCCCTCGGGAGTGGCAAAAAAACCTTTTGGCGCACAGCCGCTGTTAGCGCAGCTTAAAAATTACGGGTATGGTGTATAAAACTTGAAGCGCCTCGTCATCTACGCTCATAGGCCTCCATGTTGGCGAAAGTCCTACTGCTGCTATTGCCTCGTAATCCAGCGATGGGTGGCCTGCGCTGCGCAGCAGCTTCACGTTTTCAACCTTTCCTTCTTCTCCTACGGAAAACTGAACAATGGCTCTGCCCTCCGCTTTTTCTTTGGCGGCATCTTTGGGGTAGTGTAGGCGCGAGGCTACGTAGTATCGGAAACTGTTAGCGCCTTCATCTATGTTCTTGCAGCTGACACCGTCAAAGCAGGCGTACTGTACGAGCGGGTAAAACTCAACGGCGTTTCCGAGGCTGTCGTATCGTTCTCCTTTTTCTGCCAGCCTGCCCCTTACGTATATTTCCTTACTCTTCAGCTGCCCGTTTGGGTGGTACGATACTACTTCACCCTCTAAGCTACGCTCCACCTGCAGGTGCTTGTAGCGCAGCGCGCCGTTGGGGTGCCAGCGCGTAGTTTGCGTACTACGCTCCCCATGTTTTAGTAAGGATTTTACCTGTCCGCCGGGGTAGTACAATTCTACCTCGGAGCGTTTATTTCTGCTGTTTTTATAATCGTATCCCTTGTATATTTCTTTGCTCTTCAACCAGCCTTCTTCGTCATACTCCCATAGCGTGTCAATAATTTCGTGGGGCTCAATGGCGGTATATACCCCCGCCGATATTTTTAGGCTGCTATCCACCTTGTAGGTTGTAACGCGAAGCTTGCCGTTGGGTAGCTTTTCCACATCGCGGTAGAAGTGTGCCCTGCGCTCCTTGCAGGGCTTTTTGTTTTTGTTAAGATAAATGCGCGTGCTGCCAAAGGTAAGGCAGGGCAGGCAGATGAGTAGGAGTAGCAGGTGTTTCATGGGGCTGAAAAATATTTTGGGCTAAAGCCCGGTTTGCTTTGTGCCTTTATCCGTCGGTTAAAACCGACGGCAATGAAGGAGGCTGGTTTGCTTCTTCATAGTTTGTTTTGTAAGTAAAACCGACGGCAATGAAAAATGAATTCAATTTTTTGTATTATTCTGTAAATAAAAATAGACCCAATTTAGGAAATACGAATAAATTTTCTTTTTTATTGCTTTCATTCATTG
>JAITVR010000227.1 GCA_031285695.1 Prevotellaceae bacterium | reverse complement strand
GAGCATTGGCTGAATGAAGTTGACCAGCGCGAGGGAAAGTACAATTTTTTGAAGCACTTTATTGTTTACCACCACGATAGAAAAATTGGCTACTGCCTTCACGCCGACTGTTTTTTTCTAAAATATTTGGAGGAAAACGCCTACGATGTTTCCTTTTGGAACAACTTATATGCCGAAACTCCGCAAGAAAATCACACCTACGAAATTGGCTACCTGATTGGCGAAGAGGAGTTTTTGAACAAAGGAATTGGCAAAATAATTGTTCAATTATTGGAAGAAAAAGTTGTGGAAATTGGCGGAAAAGAAATGTCGTCGGACCCGGACGAGGAAAATATTATTTCGATAAAAACCTTGCTCAGCAACGGATTTACAAAAAAAGGCGACAGCGATTACAGAAAAACGATAGCAAAATGCTCCCATTAGCAAAGAATGTACCACTACAAAGAGTATAATCCGGACATACGCTTAACACCTTGGGTGAAAAACTATTGGGTGGCCGATGGTTTTTTTGAAAGCAAAATTACCTCAAAAGTTTTTCCCGATGGCTGCACCGATATTATTTTTACCATTGACAAAACAAAAGGCTACTCGTCCATTAACCTTTTTGGCATAATGACCTCTTTTGTAGAGGTAAATTATCCATCATCTGCGCAAATGTTCGGTATCCGCTTCAGGCCTGCCGGACTTGCCGCCTTTACGCGCATGCCCATCAGCGAGCTTACCAACCAAAGCGCTGAATTGGCACTGCTCGAAACCTTGTTCGACAAATCATTTTATGAAGCGCTGCCCGAAAAAAAATCGGTGGCTGAAATCATAGCTCACACCAACCAATTTCTTATCAAGCAACTTCCTAATTTATACTATTTTGATAAACAAATAGTGCGCGCTGTAGATTTAATTAGCCACAAAAAAGGGCAGCTAAATCTTACCGATGTGGCCTCCGATGTTTGCCTTTGCCAGCGCCACTTTGAACGTAAATTTAAATCGGTTGTTGGCGTTAGCCCTAAAATGTTTGCAAAAATATTTCGCTTCAAAAATGCTCTGCAACACATGCAAATGTTTGCACACAAAGACCTTTTAACCATTGCCTTAGAGTGTGGATACTACGACCACACGCACCTTGCAAAAGATTTCAAGCTGTTTACGGGCGATACGCCAACCGATTTTCGTCGAAAAAAGTCGATTTTTTACGCATACGCTGATGAGTACAATGTGTAATTTTGCACCATTATTAAACCAAAATAACTTGATATGAAATTCAACAACGTGCGATTATTAGTCAAAGACTACGAGAAGTGCTTTAAGTTTTACACCGAAAAACTTGGCTTGGAGGCAGTTTGGAATTTGGGTGGCTGCTACGGCAGCTTCAAAGTTGCCGATGGCATTGAGGGTTTGGCAATATTTACCTCCGACCTTATGGCGCCGGCTGTTGGCAATGCGGACAAAAGTTTGCCGACCGGTTGCCGAGAAAAAATGATGGTATCGTTTGAGGTTGAAAATGTTGACGAAACGTACAAATTGCTTTTGACAAAAGGCGTTACGTTTGTCAACCAGCCAACCGACATGCCCGATTGGGGAGCTCGCGTAGTGCATTTGCGCGACCCGGAAGAAAATTTGATAGAATTATATACACCTTTGAAAATGGCGTAAAACGAAAAAGCGGAATCACAAAATTCCGCTTTTATAAATTTTTACTACCTTTGTAGTATGAGATTTCTTGGGAGAGAACGCCGAAAAAAACTTAGTGAATTGGTAAGCAGGCTAACCATTGTACCAATGGTTACTACTGTTATTGAGCAGCTAAGCGGAGCAAGGGAACACAACGTAGCGAACATTGCCATAGGCCTTGGCGCGGCTTTTGTGGGTATTGTGCTTGCTGTGCTTATTCTTCCTAACGATTAAAACCTGTAGCCATGAGCGGATTAACTATCATAAACATTTGTTTGCTGGTGCTATTCAGCGTAACAGGGCTTGCTTTTTATCTTTTCGACCGCAAAAGAAAGTTAGTTGGCAGTTAGCTTTGCTGTATATTTCATCAGCAAAATATCGGGCTGCAAACCTTGCTTGGCAAAGCGCAGGCCGGGAATTCCCAAATCCTCTTCGCGGTTGATGTAGGAGAATAGCTGCAGCTCATTTTTAATCAACTCCTGCTCCAACACTTGGTAAATTCCGTTGAAATCTTTTTCCGCCTTTTCAAACAGAATATCAAACGAATCTTTGTTGATGGGGCTGCCAATGGCAAAGGCGCGAATTTTTCCCTCAACGCGAATAATGCCGCCCGTCAAACCAATTGTTCTAAAATCCTTCAAAGTGCGCTCAATGGCGCGATTTTCGTCCTGCAAAGCGGCGTCCAGCTCCTCATCTTTTTCGGCCATTTGCTGCTGCTGAAAGGCCAAAATCTCGGCCATATTTTCGTCCGAAATTTTTTCAAATTGGTAATCGGGAAAATTTCGCTTAAACTGATTTACCGCGTTACGCTTGGGCTGCAGGCGTTTTCCTTGCAGCGTAAGCAAGTTTTGTGCAGCGTGAATGTACTCCGCCCAATCGCGGTCAGAAGTTAGCTCGGCGCTTTCGTAGGGCTTTCCTGCCGCGCGAAAATCCTCCACCATATCATCGGCAATGCCCCACAGCGTAAGGTTTCCGCCGTAATTTTCGGTGTTGTACGCTTGTAATTTTTGCAGCGCTTCGGCTAAATTTCCTGTGCCAATGGGCAAAAAATAGCACGTTCCGAATTCTTTTCGGACCTGTTTTACAAACAAAAAATCGCCGTCAAAGCAAAGCTGCGTATCGTATTTTTCGGCCAAGCAGTACAGGCTTCCAACCGAAAGCTGGCACGATTTGTACTCCGTTTTTTCAACCGCGCTTCGGATTTTTGGCAAATCGCTGAGCTCTATTTTTTTGAAGTTTAGCATTAGCTTGAAGAAAGAACAAAGACCAAGGACATGTCATTCCGCGCTTGACGCGGAATCTCCAAATCGGGGGATTGGCTTCGCCGAGCTACGGTTGCGGGTCAAGCCCGCAATGACAACATGTGGCTTAAAGTGGTTAAGCCTATAAAAAAGTAAACGGACAAAGGTACAAATTAAGCCCTTGTCCGTTTGCTATTTATGGTTAAAAAAGTTTACTAACCTTTGCCCATTTCGGCAGGGGCCACCATTTCCATTTGCAGGCGCAGTTCCACAATTTCTTGCCGCGCGTACTCGCTGCGGTCAATTTTTTTCAGCTCCGCAAAATACTCCTCCTCGCTGGTATCCATGCGCTTAAAAATATTGACTAATTGAAGCTGATTTAGTTTTGGTAAACACTTATCAATCAAAGCATTAACGAGCAATCTGAAGTTTACAAAATCCTTGCCGTGCAGGTAGCCTTTTATGGCTTCGAGGTAGTTCATGGCGGCCAGCTCCACCTTTCTGTCTTTGAGCAGCGAGTTGGCTTCGAGGTGCAGCGACATGCTTTTGAGCGCGCGCGATTTGTTGTAAAAATCCTGCTTTACCTGCGCCAACTCCTCGCGATTTTGGTTGCGCAATTCGGCTACAGTTTCAAGTTTTAGCAGGTTAAATTTTTCGCCCAACTTTGCCTTTAGCAGCTTAAAGTTGAAGGCGTAAAATATTAACGGTAAAATAATTACGAGTACAGCAAAAACAATACCTCCGCTAATGAGGAGCTTGCTCCACGCCGACGAGTAAAAACCTTCTACCTGCTCTATTACGCTAATTTCGACCAATTTTTGGCTATGCTTTTTTGATTACACAGTCTAAAAACGCCGAGCCAGCGGTTTTATGATAGGTTTTAACAGTTAAATGGCGGCCGCAAATTGCTTCAAAAAGCGCACATCGTTTTCAAAGTACAGGCGCAAATCGCGCACCTGATACTTGAGCATTACAATGCGCTCTACGCCAAAGCCAAAGGCAAATCCGCTGTACTTTTTGCTGTCGATGTTGCACGATTCGAGCACGTTGGGGTCAACCATGCCGCAGCCGCCAACTTCGAGCCAGCCGGTTCCTTTACAAATGTTACAACCTTTTCCGCCGCAAATGCTGCACGAAACGTCCATTTCGGCCGAAGGCTCGGTGAAGGGAAAAAATGAGGGGCGCAAACGAATTTCGACATTTTGTCCAAATAATTCTTTGGCAAAGTAAAGCAACGTTTGCTTCAAATCGGCAAAGGAAACATTTTGGTCAACGTACAGTCCTTCAACCTGATGAAACATGCAGTGCGCGCGTGCTGATACGGCTTCGTTGCGGTAAACGCGCCCGGGGCAAACGATGCGAATGGGCGGCTGCTGCTTTTGCATGGCGCGCACCTGTATGCTGCTGGTGTGCGTGCGCAGCAAAATGGGATTTTCTTCGCCCTCTTTTTTTTCCACAAAAAAGGTGTCCTGCATGTCGCGCGCAGGGTGCTCGGGCGGAAAGTTAAGCGCGCCGAAAACGTGCCAATCGTCCTCAACTTCGGGACCTTCGGCAACGGTAAAACCAAGGCGCGAAAAGATGTCCAAAATTTCGTTGCGCACCACGGCCACCGGGTGGCGCGTGCCCATGCTGTCGGCGGTTCCCGGGCGCGAGCTGTCGAGCGATAGGGTAGTGGCGCTGCTGTTTTCCAGCGTTTCGCGCAGCTCGTTTATTTTGCCTTGTGCGCGATTTTTCAGCTCGTTTATTTTTTGCCCAAGCTCGCGCTTCATTTCGCCCGAAACTTGCTTGAACTCTTCAAAAAGCAGGGTTAAATCGCCCTTTTTTCCGAGCATTTTTATGCGAAATTCCTCCACTTTTTGCGCGCTGTCGGCGGTAAATGCTTCGACCTCGGAAAGCAGGTTTTCTATTCTTGTTTTCATAATTTAGGTGACAAATGTGACGAGTGACAAACGTGACGGTTCTTGTCACGAAAAGTCACTTGTTACTATTTTAAAACCGTCATTTTCAAAATCATAACATCTTGCACGGGGCGGTCGCCGGGGGCGGTTTGCACGGCGGCAATTTTGTCCACAACGTCGAGCCCTTCGATGGTTTCGCCAAAAACGGTGTAGCCGCCGTCCAAAAATGGCGTGCCGCCAAGGGTTTTGTAGGCTTCGCGCTGCTGGGGCGTGTACTTAAATTTTTCCATGGTTTCCCACTTGGCCATTACCTGCTGGCGCGCTACGTCAACGAGCGAATCGTAGTTGATTTTTACGCCCTGCGCCCTGAGCTTTTGCTCTTCGGCGGCAATAATTTCGTTGAACATTTTTTGCAGCGGCTGCTGGCTTACGTTCATTTCCATTTGGTTGAGCTCTTGGTCGCTCATTTTTTTACCTTGAACGATGTAGAATTGCGAGCCCGATGAACGCTTTTCGGGGTTCACTTGGTCGCCGGTGCGGGCTGCGGAAAGCGCGCCTTTTTTGTGAATGAGCGCGGTGTTGAACTCGGCAGGAATGGTAAATCCGGGGTCGCCGGCGCCGTACTGGCGGCCGGGCTGCGGGTTGCGCGATTGCGGGTCGCCGGCTTGCACCATGAAATCCTTGATTACGCGGTGAAAAATGAGGCCGTTGTAAAAGCCTTCTTCGGCTAATTTTACAAAGTTATCGCGGTGCTGCGGCGTTTCGTTGTACAGCTTAACCTTGATGTTGCCAAGGTTGGTTTCGATGAGAATAGTTTTTTCCACAGGTTTTTTATTTTGTTTTTTGGTTTGACAAAAAGAGGCTGAAGCTGCTGCAGCAATCAGAAAAACAGCTAAAGCGATGTATTTTGCTTTCATAGGAGTGTTATTTGTGGTAACTTTGTAGGTTCTACAATTTCAAATTCCAAACTTCAGATTCCAAATTTTCCGCAAGCGTAATTTGTAGCTTGAAATTCGGAGTTTTGCAGCGCAAAGATACTACTTTTATTGCGAATGTTCAAGCCGAAGCTATACCTGCTCCTTGCTTTTTTGCTGTGCACAACGCTGTTGCCTGCGCAGCGCGTGGCGGTGGTGTTCAGCGGCGGCGGCGCCAAGGGTTTGGTGCATTTGGGCGCGCTAAAGGCGCTGGAGGAAAACCAAATTCCCGTTGATGCGGTGGTGGGTACCTCCATTGGTGCCATTGTAGGCGGTATGTACGCTGCGGGCTACTCGGTTGACGAAATTGTGAATTTTTTGCAGTCAAAAGATTTTAAAAAATGGTCAACCGGCAGCTTTGAGCACGAAGGGAGCTACTACTACCGGCAGCGCGAAGATGATGCAGAAATGTTTTCGCTGCGCATGAATATTGACCGCAGCGGGCGCGTCAAATTTGTGCTGCCCACCAACCTTGTGCCGCCGTACCAAATGGATTTTGCCTTCATGCAGCTATTTGCAGGCGCAACGGCGGCCGCCAAAAATAGCTTGGACAGCTTGATGATTCCCTTTCGCGCCGTGTCGTACGATACGTACAACGAGCGGCCATACGTGCCCGCGCGCGGCGATGTGGGCACGCTCATTCGCGCCTCCATGAGCTTTCCCGGAATTTTTAAACCCGCTGTGGTGGATAGCTTGCTGCTGTTCGATGGCGGCATGGTCAACAACTTTCCGGTAAACGTAGCAGAAAAAGATTTTTCGCCCGATTTTATCATTGGCGTAAAGTGCACCGAAGCCTACGAACGCCCCACCGAGGACGATGTTTTTTCGCACCTTACCAACCTCATGCTGCGCCGCGTGGAGTATGAAATAGCGCCGAGTAGGGGAGTGCTCATCAGCGTTGATTCGCTACGCGTGGACCTTATGGATTTTACGAAAGTAAAAATGCTGGTGGACGCCGGCTACCGCGAAACGATGCAGCAAATGCCCACCATAAAAAGCCGCGTGCAGCGCCGAATTTCGGCAGAAGAAATGCAGCAAAAGCGCCTTGCTTTTCGCAAAAAAATTCCGCCGCTGCGCTTCGATAGCGTTTCGGTAAACGGCGTGAACGAAGGCCTAAAGTCTTACGTTACAAGGGAAATGCTGAGCGAGAAAAAGGAAGGCAAAACGTTTTCGCTGGGGCAAATTAAGCGAAGCTACTTTGGCGTGGTGGCCGATGAGGCGGTAAATACCTTTTTTCCCACGGCCAGCTTTTGCGCGGCCGACAGCGCCTACAACATCAACCTGCGCGCTACTGCTGCGCCCAACCTACGGCTGGCGTTTGGCGGCAGCATTTCTACCTTTTCCAACCTTGGGTTTTTTAGCGGCGAATATCAGCGCCTTTTTTCAAAAATGCGGCTGCGCGTGGGCGGCAACGTTTACTTTGGTAACGTTTACAACTCGCTAAAATTCTACAACCGCATTGATACGCGCAACGGCGTGGGCGGCCTTCCGCTGTTTTACGAGCTGAACATAACGCGCAACAACTTTGACTACTACAGCAACAACCCCGACATGATTTTTAGCGACACGCGCCCCGATTTTTTGCGCGATAATGAAGCTTTTGGCAAGCTCAGCCTGGGCACGCGGTTTGTGCGCAACAGCGCGCTGCGGCTTAGCTTTGCAGGTGGTTCGCGCGGGGCAAACTACTACACGCACGCCAATTTTTCATCGGTTGATATATCCGAAGAAATGCGCTTTAACTTTCTTGTAGGCAGCCTTTCAATTGATTGTAACACATTGAATATCAAACAGTTGCCAACAAGTGGGGTGTTGGAGCAAGTGTCAATAGGGTACGTTTGGGGTTCGGAAAATCACACCTTTGGAACTACCGCCGTGGGCATTGATTCGGCAACGCTGGGAAAAAATCAGTTTAAGGGGCATCGGAGATTTTGGACACTAAAGTACATGCGGCAGGATTACGCCAAGTGGCGGCACTTTGGCGTGGGCTACCACGTGGAGGCGGTTTGGTCGGAAAAGGCGCCGTTTAGCGACTACTACTCTACGCTGCTTATGCTGCCGGCCTTTGCGCCGCTGCCCAACCTGCCCGGTTTTTTTCTCGAAAGATTTAGGGCAAGCGCGTACGTGGCGGCGGGCTTAATTCCAACGTTTGCGCTGTCCGAGCGATTTTTTTTGCGCACCGAAGCGTATTTTTTTCAGCCGCTTACGGTGCTGAGCAAAGAAAACGTAATGGAGCCGGTGAGGTATAAAAGCGAGCTGCGCATGTTTAGCCTCATTGGCGCGGCCACGCTGGTGTTCAACACTCCTGTGGGGCCGCTTGCCGCCTCAATTTCGTACTACGATAAGCAGGGGCAAAATATTTACTTTGCCATTAGCTTTGGCTATAATTTGCACAACAAACGAGCATTTAACAACTAAGAAAACGGTGAATCCACTCAAGCGCTTGGCGGGCGATACCGCCATTTACGGCCTTAGCACTATGGTGGCGCGGCTCATCAACTACCTGCTGGTAATATACCACACGCGCGTGCTGAGCCCTACGCAGTACGGCGTGTTTACGGAGTTTTACAGCTACGTTGCCTTTTTGCTGGTGCTGCTCACGTACGGTATGGAAACGGGTTTTTTCCGTTTTTCGTCGCGGCAAGAGCAAAATCCCAACCAGGTTTTTTCTACCGCCATTGTTTCGCTGCTTGCCACCTCGGTTTTATTTTTTGTAGTGATATGGAAAAATCTTTCGGGCGTCAGCGCGCAAATGGGCTACCCCGACAACCAAAGCTACGTGCTGCAAATGGCCGCCGTTATTGCGCTCGATGCGTTTACGGCCATTCCCTTTGCGCGGCTGCGATTTTTGCGCAAGGCAAAAACTTTTGCGCTGTTCAAGCTGCTCAACGTGGTGTTTTACGTGGCCATTAGCGTGATTTTTTTCACGTTTTTACCAGCTTATTTTGCAAAAAATCCCGACTCATTTTTGCTGCAATTTTTTTCTGAAAAAATAGATGTGGGCTACATTTTTACGGCCAATTTGTTGAGCAGCTTACTGTCGTTTTTGCTGCTGCTGCCCACCATTTTCAGCATTCGATTTTCGTTCTCATTTTCGCTGCTCAAAAAAATGCTGGTCTATTCGCTTCCCTTGCTCATAGCGGGTTTGCCGGGTGTGGCCAACGATTATTTGGACCGACTTTTGTTCAAACATTTGTACCCCGATTCGTCCATTGCCATGCAGGAGCTGGGCGTGTACGGCGCCACCACAAAGCTGGCGGTGCTCATGGTGCTTTTTGTGCAAATGTTTCGCTACGCTGCCGAGCCTTTTTTCTTTTCGCAGGGCGGAAAAAATGACGACGGAAAAACCCGCATTCTCTTTGCCGATGTAATGAAGTACTTCGTTATTTTTGCCATGAGCATTTTTCTTTTTGTGGTTTTTTACATGGATATTTTCGAATATTTTTTGGGAAAAGATTTTCGCTCAGCGCTCGGAATTGTTTCTATTATGCTGATTGCCAATGTGTTACTTGGTGTTTCGTTCAACCTTTCCATGTGGTACAAGCTGTCGGGCAAAACGAACTACGCGGTGTACATTACCGCCAGCGGACTGCTGGTTACGCTGCTGGTCAACGTGCTGTTTATTCCGCGCTACGGCTACTACGCCGCGGCTTGGGCGCACTTTTTCAGCTACGCGGTAATGGTGGCCGTGAGCTACATGTTGGGGCAAAAATTTTACCGTATTCCATACAATTTAAAATCAATTGGCTTTTACATAGCGTTAGGCTTGAGCATTTATGCTATCTTTGCGCTGGCAAGCAGGCATTTTGGGCTTTCGCCTGCGCTGAGGGTTGCCACCGGAACGCTGCTGCTCATTTTGTACGCCGGCATTGCCTTGTGGCGCGATGGAAAACCGATTTTGCGGCAAGTTACGCAAAAATTGAAGAGGTAAAATTTGGAATTTGAAATCTGAAACTTGAAATTTATAATGCAGGTAAAAGTTGTAAATAAATCAGCCTTTGAGCTGCCACAGTACGCCACTGAACAGTCGGCGGGGCTTGACTTACGGGCAAATATTACCGAGGATATGCTGCTTGCGCCGCATGCACGAATGCTTGTGCCCACGGGAATTTTTATTGAATTGCCCGACGGATTTGAGGCGCAAATTCGTCCGCGAAGCGGCTTGGCGGCTAAGTTTGGTATTACGGTGGCCAACGCGCCGGGCACCATTGACGCCGATTACCGCGGCGAAATAAAAGTGGCGCTTGCCAACTTATCCACCGAAGCGTTTATGCTCAAAAGTGGCGAACGCATTGCGCAAATGGTGGTGGCGCGCTACGAGCGCATAGCGTGGCAACCTGTTGATGCACTGAGCGAAACCGCTCGCGGCGATGGAGGTTTTGGGCACACGGGAAGAAAATAGCGATAAAAAAGATAAAAGGATAAAGCGATAAAATTTTGCATTGTCATTTTGAGCTCAGTTTTTTATAAAAATTGAAAAAATTAAAGCACATATTTTTACTACTGCTGCTGCTGTTTTCGTTGGCTGTTTTTGCAAAAGCAAAGCAGCCAAAAAATGAAAATGCGGTCGTAAAAATTCCGTCTTTTTCTGAAAAAACGGAGTGTAAACCTATTTCGGAGCGCAAGCGGCAGGAGCAAATTTATTTTTTTCATGAGGGCAAAAAGCGCACTACTTTTAACGATATAAAGGGAGCGGTGTACTGCTACCAGCGTGCCATAAAGGCTGACCCCTGCTGCGATGCGTGCTTTTACGAGCTGGCAAAAATTGCTGTTGCCACCAACCAAAACGAGAAGGCAATTGCGCTTTTGCAAACGGCCTACAGGCTCGATACAGCCAACGTTTGGTACGCTTTTCACTTGGCGCAGCAGCTGGCAGTAAGCGAAAATTTTGCCGAAGCGACTGCTTGCTACGAAAAATCTATTGCGCTCAATCCTAAGCTGCAAGAGGCTTACGTTGAGCTCATGCTGGTTTACGACAGGGAAAAAAAGTACGATGATGCGGTGCAAATGCTCACGCGCTACCAGCAAAATTTTGGCGTTGACGAGGCAAGCCAGGTGTCCAAGCAAGGTTTTTTATACAAGCAGGGAAAAATAGATGAGGCCATTGTGGAGGCCAAAACTTTGGTAGAAATGCACCCCGGCGAGCAACGCTACTGCCTGATGCTTGCGGAGCTATACGGCGCATGTAACGCCGATTCGCTTTCGTGCTGCGCGCTGGAGCATGCCAAAACGCTGGATTCAACCTCGCAGGAATTCCTTATGGCGCAGTGCGATTACTACCGCCGCTCGTCAAATTTTGATGGATATTTTTCATCGTTGCTTACGCTTTTTTCGGCCAAAGAAACGCCAAGCGGAGCCAAGCTTCAGGTGCTGGATTTTTTGCTGCAATTTCCTGAAGTTGAGCAAAAATTTGCGCCTCAGATTGATTCGCTTTACGCGCTTTCGCGCACAAAATATTCGTATCAGCTGGAGCTGCTTTTTGCAAAATACTTGCTTCAAACCAAGCGCGTTGATAAGGCTTTTATAGCGCTAAAGTTAATAACAGCGCGGGGTGCGTACGATGACCGTTTGTTAGATGCTATAAAAAATAAGCGCACATCAAGATTTTTTGTAGCTGAGGCGCTCGAATCAATGGCCTACTACCAGGCATGGAATTTGTTTTTGGACATGCTCATTGCGCGGCGCGAGTGGGCGCACTTACAAAAGGAGTTAGATGATTTTTCAACCGTTTTTTCGGAAGAAAAATTTCGCGTAAGCTACTTGAAAGGTGTAGCCAACTTTCAGCAGCAAAGGTACGCCGACGCGCTGCACTTTTGGCAGCAGGCCGAAAAGGCTGCAATGCCCACCGATACTGTGCTTTTGGCGCAGCTGTACTCGTCCATGGGCGATGTTTACTTTATGCAAAACAGCTACGCTAAGGTGGACAAATATTTTGCAAAATCGCTAAAGCTTGAACCCAACAACAC
>JAITVR010000223.1 GCA_031285695.1 Prevotellaceae bacterium | reverse complement strand
CGCCTGCTGCGGCGTAGCAATATCGGGCTGCCCAATGTTGAGGTGGTAAACCTTGCGACCGGCGCGCTTGGCGGCCTCCGCCAGCGGCACGAGCTTACGTATAGGTGACGAGGGCATGTAACGCCCTTTTTCCGAAATTCTTGGCATAAAAAAACGGCTACTTTCTTCTTTTTTCGTGAGTTAAAGAATACAACCCTGCAAAATTAGCTATTTTTTCACAAAAACGCAAGCAAAACTTGATGTTCAATTTTTTGAAAAAAAGACAGATAGAAAAAGGACAACGGACAACACTTTGGCTTGCCCCTATTCTTTTTATCTTTACTCTTTTGTCTTGAGAAAAAAACGTACTTTTGCAGCTGCATGACGCCAAAAAATGCCATCGAAAAATTTGCGCTAAGCTTTGCTGCATGCAGCCTTGCGCTTGCCGCCCTCTCGCCATTTTTGCGAAAGCAAAAAGTGGAGGAAGAACTTTATTTATCCGCTCCATTGAGCGAAAAGTTTGAAGCAGAAGCTGCGCAAACACCCGCCGTGGATACATTTTCGGGGCGTAAGCGCAGGTACATTCCGTACACCGAGGTGGCAAAGCAGCGCGCGGAAATGGTGGCGCAGCTTACCGAGCGCTACAAAAATGCGCCGATTTACGATTGCTCCATGCAGGCAAAGGGCATTGTGCACCGCGTAAATCTTCCGCCGTGCGACAGCTGCAAAACGCTCTTCCTCACGCTCGACGCCTGCATTTCCGACCTTGACTCCATGCTTTTAAAATATTTGATTTATAACAAAATAAATACGAGTATTTTTGTTACCACGCGTTGGATAAATAGCTGGCCGCAAGCCGTGCAGCTGCTGCTTACGCATCGCAATATTTTTGAGGTAGAAAATCACGGTTGGCAGCATCGCCCCGCCAGCGTAAATGGCTGCACGCAGTACAAAATTCGTGGCACAAAAAGTATGGCGGAGCTGGTGGCCGAGGTGGAAATTGGCGCCGAAATAGTTGAGCGAACAACGGGCGAGCCGCCGCTATTTTTTCGCTCGGGCACTGCCTTTGCCGACAACGTGGCAGTGGCCGCCATAGGCGATATGGGCTACCGATTTATTGGCTTCAGCGTGGCAGCCGACGAGGGTGCTACGCTGCCGCGCCACACAGTAAAACAGCGCATACTTGCCGCGCAGCACGGCGATATTATTCTGATGCACCTCAACTCAAAAAGTAGCGAAACGCGCCTTGGCTTTATTATGGCAATGGAAGAAATGAAGCAGAAAAATGTGTGCGTGCGATTTGCAAAACTGCGCAATTTTACGGATAAATTTGTGGCGTACTAAAAAATATTTTGACAGGATTAACAAGGGTTACAGGATTTTTCTTGCTAACTAATTTAGTTTTAATTTTGCCTCTTGTCATTCTGAGCGAAGCGAATAATCCAAATAAGAGGAGTCTTCGACAAGCTCAGCATGACAAAAACTTTTATAGCCTTTTTCTCATCACTAACCACTAATTTTACCGCTCCGGCTGCGTTTCCTCAAAATCGGCATCGGCAATTTTCGCCGGTTTATTGGGAAAGATGCCGCGCTTGGCCACGCGCACATCTTCCACCACGTAAAAAATACTGGAGTCAAACTTTGAAATAATTTTCTCTACGCTTTCAATTGATTTTCGGCTCACAATGGAGTAAATTACGCTCACCGCGCCCACCTTTCCCTTACCCGAAATGAGCGTGGCGCCAAAGCCTTTATCGTTGAGCAAACCCACCAGTTCATCGCCGTTTTTTGGGGTAATAACGCGCACCACGCACACGCCCAGCGCAAGGCGTTCTTCAATCATCATGCCAAAAAAATTGCCGGTGGCAAAACCCGCCGCGTACGCCACGTAGCACACAATATTGTTGGCGTGCTGCATAACTTGGCTTATGACCACAATCCAAATTAGTATCTCAAAAAAGCCGAAAAAAGGCGCCACTTTTTTCATACCTTTCGATACAAAAATAATGCGCAGCGTGCCCAAAGTTACGTCGCAAATGCGGGCGCAAAAAATGAGCAGCGGAATAAGCAGGTAGCTTACCAAGGGGCTATCAACGGCTTCAAGCATGGCGCATGTTTTTGTTTAATTTACAATTTCGTACTTAACCGGAGTTGGATTGTCCACATTATCTATGGCTGCCCCAATTTTTAGCACATCATTTACAAACGATTTTTTTTCGTCCTTTGTCATATCCGCATCAAAGCGTATTTTAAGGTTTAACCCCGAAAAACCTGCGCGGTTATTAGCATTGCTTGCGCCCAACGCTTTTGAAAAATCAATGCTACCTTCGACCTCCACCCGTATATTTTTTACGCTTAAGCCGCGCTGTAGCGCCAGCAGCTGCATGGTGGAAACCACGCAGCTGCCGTAGGCTACGGCAAGCATCTCGGGAGGCGTTGGCCCCAGGTCATCTGCCCCAAATGCCTTCGGTTGGTCCACCACTATTGTGTGGCCACGCACTTTGCACTCCAAGGTGCGATTTTTCAACTCCGAAATTTCTGTTTTTACCGTATAAATAGCCGAGCTATTTATGCTGTCACGCTGAGCGTAGGAGCTTGCAGCCAGCAGAGTGAGTAGGACGAAAGTTGCTATTTTTTTCATCTGTTTTTTTATAAAAAAACAAAAGGCAACCTTGCGCGCGAACGCAGAATTGCCTTTGCCTGTTTTTATTTTTTTAAAGCTTTACTTCTTCACAATTTGCTCCACGTACACCTTGTCGCCAAAGGCAAAGCGAACAAAGTAGGTGCCCGAAACTTGAGGCGTAAACTTGTACACATATTCGCCTGCGGACTGCTGCTGCCCGTTCACAATTTTTGCCAAACACACGCTTGATGACGAGTAAACCGCCACGTAAACTTTGGCATCTTCGGTCAGCGTGTAGGCAATGTTGGTTTCGGTTTCCACAGGGTTGGGGTAAATGGAGTACTTCACTTCTGCAAGCGATGCCAGCTTAACTTTTTCCTCCACCTTAGGCGCAGCGGGCGCGGTAAGCGCAGCAACGTTTATGTACGAAGTTTTTCCTTCGCTTTTTTTGCCCTTCATTTCGTTTGAAACCTGAATACACACAAACACCGGATAGCGAAAATCCTGCGCGTACCACAGGTATTTTACCTCGGTGTAGGTGTTCATGCTACAGTAGTACTGCTGCTGCACCTCGGTGGTTTTTACGCGCAGCACGTTGTCCAAAACCGCGCCGTTGGGCAGCTTCAGCGTGCCGTAGCCATCAACCTCCGAGGAGAAAGTTCCGTCAATCACAAACTTTTGCGAACCCTGCGCAATGTAGCCGTAGTACTCGCCCGAATGCTGGTCGAGAAAGCTGAACGGATACTTGGTTTTCAGAATAGGATTCTCGTACACCACGCTGTAGCTCTTCGTTTTGTAGCCATAAAAATCGTTGCCGTAAGGCGTAACATCGAACTGAAAAACGGTGCCTCCACCGCCAGTTACCGCAATGCGATTATCGGCGCTGCCCAAGGTTTCGGTATGAATGCTACCTTCGACTTTTGCTGCGCTAAAATCCCACATCACATTGGCGCCTGCCGCACCCGCTTCAACGTCGGTAACGCGCTGCGTTTGGTGCACATCGCCTGCGCGCAGGGCGTGCTTGGCAAAGGTTAGCGAGGGTTGCGCTGCGGCCGAAAATGCCACGGCCACTGCCAATGAAAGCGCTACAATTTTTTTCATAATAAAAGTTTTTTACTACAATTATAACAGCAAATGTAAACTTTTATTGCCTGCTGAGCA
>JAITVR010000208.1 GCA_031285695.1 Prevotellaceae bacterium | reverse complement strand
AAAAAATAGCTCCTCGCTTACCGCCGGCAGCACAGCCATAACAAGTAAGTTGAGCAAAAAACTCTTAGCATCGGCGCGTGAAAGTAGCTGCTCGGTAAGCTGCGCGGCGGCGGCTTCCATATCCGCAGCCCACTGCGGTAGCGGAAGCAGCGCGTTTGCGCTCGAAGCAAAGCTGATACATGGCATGGCTATTAGCACCATTAAAACGCTTCGTAAACTACTGGTTATCAAAGGCTTACGAAGGGTTCCGAGAAGTACATTTGAAAATCTTGGTGCAATAAATTTAGCAGCTAAAAACGGCGGCAATAAAAACATGGCAATACTTTGAATTGTAAGTAAATACCATGATAAAGAAAGGTTGCTTGCTGTAACTCCTTGGCTTAGCTCGGCAGACGAAAAACCCAGCAGCGGCGCGCAAAATTGCGACAGCGCAGTAACGCCCACAAGCGATACCGCCATGGCAATAATCAGCAAAATGGCTTGGGCAAAGGGAGATGAAAAGCGCGGGTTGAGCATTTTTACCAAATAAAAAAGAGGCTGCGCACGGCAGCCTCCTGTTGCAAAAAAACGAGCAAGCGCTTACGCAGGGCTAATAGCGCCTACCGGACAAGCATCGGCGCAGGTGCCGCAGTCCGTGCAAACTTCGGGGTCAATTTTGTAGATGTCGCCTGCCGAGATTGCCTCAACCGGGCACTCGTCAATGCATGTGCCGCAAGCGGTACAGTCGTTGCTAATTTTGTAAGCCATTTTCGTAAATTTTTTTGGTTAACAGTAGCACAAATATAGCAACAAAGTTGATAAAAAACAATTTTTTGAAAAAAAAGCGCGCAAAGCGAATAAGCTATAATATAAGTGTTAACTTTGTAAAATATGAAAACACGAACTGCCATAGGCGGATTACTTTTGGTGCTTTTTGCGCTTGCGCTAAACGGCTGCGCAGGCATGCGAAAAACCCGATGCTCGTGCCCCAACTTTAGGGGCAGCCGCGCCATTTACGGCAAAGCCGATTTTAAGATTCAAAATTCAAAATTCAAAAATTCAGAGGAAAAAGTTGTTGACTTACAGTTTGCAACTTTTGACTTATAACTTTCTTATGGAAATAAAAGTGAAGGACAGCGCGCGCTACACCGTGCTGGGCAGCGGAAGTTGGGCTACGGCCATTGCAAAATTGCTGAGCAACAACCTGCCAAATGTGGGTTGGTACGTGCGCGAGCAGGAGTTTGTGGACAGAATTAAGGAGCACGGACACAATCCGCAGTTTCTTACGGAGGTGGAGTTTGACGTAAAAAAGCTCACGCTGTACACCGATGTGAACGAGGCGGTGCGTAACAGCGATGTGCTGATTGTCGTCATTCCATCGGCCTTTGTTGATGTGTGGATGGAGGACTTGACCGAAAGCATGAAGGAAAAATTCATTGTTTCGGCGGTAAAAGGAATTATTCCCGACGGAAACCGCACGGTGCTGGAGTACATGCACGATAAGTTTGGCGCCGATTTTCAGAACATGGGCATTGTAACCGGCCCCTGCCATGCCGAAGAAGTTGCGCTCGAACGCTTGTCGTACTTGACTTTTGCCTGCAAAGAAGAGGCTAACTCGCGCGCCATTTCGCGGGCGTTTACCGGCTCGTTTTTGCGCGCCATTATCAGCACCGATATTCACGGAACGGAGTACGCTGCAATTCTTAAAAATATTTACGCGGTAGCCGCCGGCGTTTGTCATGGCTTGGGTTATGGCGACAACTTTCAAGCGGTGCTGGTAAGCAATGCGCACGTGGAGCTAAAGCGATTTTTGGCAGAAGTTTTTTCGGACGAAAGGGAGCCTGCGTATTCTGCATATTTAGGCGATTTGTTGGTAACCTGCTACTCGCAGTTCAGCCGCAACCGTACCTTTGGCAACATGATTGGAAAAGGCTACCGCGTAAAGGACGCGCAGCTCGAAATGAACATGGTGGCCGAGGGCTACTACGCCACCAAGTGCATGCACGATTTGAACCTAAAGTACAAGGTTGATTTGCCCATTGCCGAAGCCATGTACAGAATTTTGTACGAGGGCGCTAACGCAAAAAAAGAAGTGGCGAAGCTGACGGAGGTGCTGATGTAAGACGAGGGAAAAAGGAAAAACAGGAAAAAAGAACAAAAGAAAGTATTTCTTAAAACAGTTCAACAAATAAACTGCTCAACGATTCAACTCCAATTAAAATGATTACACTCAACTACACCCAAACGCAGAATTGCGTAAGCCAACAAGAGGTGCATGCGCTCAAAGAAAAAGCCATGCAAGGCCTAAAAATACTGCACGATAAAAGTGGCGCAGGTAACGATTTTTTGGGTTGGGTAAATTTACCCTCGTCCATTTCGCAGGCAGAAATTGACGAGGTAAAATCCGCCGCAGCGCAGCTTTGCAAAGGAGTTGATGTGGTGGTGGTAATTGGTATTGGTGGCTCGTACTTGGGTGCAAAAG
The DNA here is from genome assembly GCA_031285695.1 of Prevotellaceae bacterium. Lineage (GTDB taxonomy): Bacteria > Bacteroidota > Bacteroidia > Bacteroidales > UBA932 > JAITMY01. The sequence goes on along the minus strand of JAITVR010000208.1, from coordinate 7,109 downwards.
CGATAATTGATGCGCTGTCGCACAGCTTTAGCGCGCTGCAAACAAAGGCCGAGCGCAAGGCGCCCTTGGTAGTATTTGCAGGGCAAAATATTGGCGAAGATTACACGCACGAGCTGATGGAAATGCTGCGCGATAAATCCGTTTCGTGCATTGTGATTTCCAAGTCGGGCACCACGACAGAACCGGCTATTGCGTTTCGCATAGTGAAAAATTTTATTGAGCAAACCTACGGAAAAGAGGAGGCAAAACGCCGCATTGTGGCCATTACCGACAAGGCGCGCGGCGCGCTGCGCACTTCGGCCAACATTGAGGGTTACAAAACTTTTGTCATTCCCGATGATGTTGGCGGACGCTTTTCGGTGCTTACGCCGGTGGGCCTGCTGCCCATTGCCTGCGCGGGTTTTGACATTGCAGAATTAGTGCGCGGAGCAAAGGATATTGAGGAAAATACAAAGCCTTCGGTGGATTTTGAAAAAAATATTGCGGCGCAGTACGCTGCTGTGCGCAACGCGCTTTACGCAAAAGGAAAAAAGGTAGAAGTTTTGGCAAATTACAATCCCAAGCTGCACTTTTTGGCCGAGTGGTGGAAGCAGCTTTACGGCGAAAGCGAGGGCAAGGACGGAAAGGGAGTTTTCCCCGCCAGCGTTGACTTTACCACCGATTTGCACTCGCTTGGGCAGTACATTCAAGATGGCGAGCGCATGCTGTTTGAAACCGTGCTAAGCGTTGGAAAACCGAAACGCCACGCCACCGTTCCGTATGATAAGGAAGACCTCGACGGGCTAAATTTTTTGGCCAACAAGCATATTGACGAAGTAAATAAAATGGCGGAGCTGGGCACGCTGCTTGCCCACGTGGACGGCGGAGTTCCCAACATTCACATCGAAATTCCGGAGCTGAGCGAGTACACGCTTGGTGAGCTCATTTACTTTTACGAAAAAGCCTGCGGCATTAGCGGCTACATGCTGGGCGTAAATCCCTTTGACCAGCCGGGCGTGGAGGCGTACAAGAAAAATATGTTTGCCCTGCTCGAAAAACCCGGATACGAAAAGGAAACAGCGGAAATAAAGAAAAGGATATAATCGGGTTATATCTTGTTGAAAACTTTGCAGTATCAAAACAAAATTTTATTTACCTTTGCGGCAGTGAATTTTTTAATTAACCTCTAAACAAAAAAAATTATGAGAAAAATTAGAGTATGTGCAGCCGCCCTTATGCTGGGCGCAGGAGCAATGTTGATGTCATCGTGCATTGGCAAGTTTGCCTTGTTCAACAAGGTGCTGGATTGGAACCGTGGCGTTACCAACGACAAGTTCATCAACTGGTTGGTGTTCCTTTGCTTGAACATTCTTCCGGTGTACTACATTGCCTTCTTTGCAGACGTTATTCTGTTCAACTCGCTGGAGTTTTGGACGGGCGAAAACCCCATGGCTGGCGTTGATATGAACGTGAAGGGCGAAAAGGGCGAGTACCACGTGAAGTCAACCGACAACGGCTACCGTATGGAGCACCTCGAAAGCGGTGTGGTGGCTAACCTCGTGTTTGATGCTGCTACTCAAACTTGGAGCATTGAAAGCAACGGCGAATCAGCACAGCTGGTTAGTTTTGCTGACGGCAACGCCAACGTGTACTACAACGGCTCGGCCATGAACGTTGATATGGCAAAGACCGCAAGCTTGATGGCTGCTCGCTAAGAGAAAGATTCAAAATTCAAAGATTTTGAATATAACAAAAACGGCTACCGAATTGGTAGCCGTTTTTTGTTTTCTTACCCCAACCTCCTAAAGGGGGCTATAACCGACTGCAAATGTTGACGGCTGTCATGCTGAGCGAAGCGAAGCATCTCAAGTTGCAACAATGTGTCATCGTAGTGCAAACACGAGATGCTTCGCTTTGCTCAGCATGACAAGTGCACCGTCATTGCGAGCGGGTTTAGCGAAGCAATCTCAAGTTTGCACGATTGTGGCTTGAGATTGCCGCGTCGCTCGTACCTCGCTCCTCGCAATGACGGTGGGTGTGCTACACCAAGCTCTTTACCAGCACCTCTCTGCTGCCGGCAAGCATGTCCATGGGGGGGATTTCGGGGAGGGTGTAGCAGCCGGGGCGCTGCTTGGCGGCTGCGCGTGCGCACGAAACGAGCACCTGCGCCGTAAGCGCGGGGTTGTTGATGCGCATGCGGAACTCAAACTGCTGATTTTGCGTGCGACCGCTCACGCCCTTGCGCTCAATGTGGGTGGCGTGCCCCATATCAATGAGCTCGTCTAAGTTTTCGACCTGCTTGACCAGGGTTTCGTCTTTTTTAAAGTAGTCATCGGACTTGATGGCGGCTTCTACCTCGGTAAAGTCGGCGCCTTTTTCCAACTCTACATAAACCATGCGGCGGTGAATGCTGTTGCCGGTGGGTATGGTCATGGATAGGGCGTTGCTTACGCCCTTTTTTGACTTGGCCACCACGGTGTGCCCCATGCTCATGCCGGGGCCAAAGTTGGTGTTGGTAATTCCCTTGGGCGCCAAGGCCAGCAGCAGGGTGCGAATGACGGAGTCGCTGCCCGGGTCCCAGCCGGCGGAGATGACGGAGGCTACGTTGTGCTTTTTGCATTCGGCATCGAGCATTTGGCGGAAGTCCCACAGGGCTTGACCGTGAATATCGAAGCTGTCGATGGTGCAAATGCCCTTGGCGACTAAAGATTTTGCCACTTCGGGAATGCTGCGGGTGGGGCTGCACAGTATGGCGACATCGACTTTGCCTAATTCATCGATGTTGCTTACCACTTTTACATTGTGCAGCTCGGCGGGAGTTGTGCCTGCTGATTCGGCGCGGCGCACCACGCCGGCTAGCTCCATATCCTGCGCCTCGCGTATGGCTTCAACGGCGTATCGCCCGATGTTGCCGTAGCTTACTACGGCGATTTTTAGCTTATTCATTTTCTTAACTTATTTATCAGAGCAAAGATTTAATGAGCAAAGACAGAAGGATGCGGGACAGCTGTCTTTGCTCTTTTTGTCCTTATATCTTTAGTTCATACAAACTTTACCGGTTACTTTTTTTGGGGAATTAGTAGCTAAAGTATAGATGATGCGTTTTTTTGACAAGCCCCAACCCCTTAAAGGGGGCTATAACCGCGGTGAGGTTGGCTACCGCGCGCTGTCATGCTGAGCCTGTCGAAGCATGTGGGGTAGGCCTTTCCCCGATTGCCCCCGCCGCACCCCTTCGACAGGCTCAGGGTGACAACGCACGCCTTGCGCAGTCTGTTAAAGCCCCCTTTATAGCCTGTCCTGAGCCTGCCGAGGAGGCTTTCGCCGTTGTAAGTTGCTATTTCTCCAATGTAAGAGACCTTTTCGCCGCTGTAAGTTGCTATTTCTTCACTGTAAGATGCGTTCCCGCCACTGTAAGTTGCCATTTCTTCACTGTAAGATGCGTTCCCGCCACTGTAAGTTGCTATTTCTTCACTGTAAGATGCGTTCCCGCCACTGTAACCTGCGGTTTTGTCGGTGTAAGATGCTTTCCGGCCGCTGCCACCGGCAACTTTTTCGGTGTAGGCTGCGTTTTTTTGCGCACAAAGATAGGTATTTCTACCTTACGCTACCTTAAAGTTGATTTTATTATCGGTTAAAAACTGCTCGAAGTCCTTGCTCATGGCCACGTTGTACTTGCGCGAGTAGAGGTCGAGCTGAACGTTCTTTTCGGGGTCAACCACGTTGAAGCGCAGGCGGGTGTTGCCGCTATTTTTCGAAACTTTGTCGAGCAAGCTTGCCACCAGCTGCTCGCAAATATCGTTGAGCGAGAGGTTGATGGTAAGCTGCTTGAGGTTGGTTTTGACATCGCTGAGCAGCTGTATTTCGCCGACTTTAAACTCCAGCTGCTTGGGGCGGTCGCTTGGCTGACTGTCGCGGCTGAAGCCAAAGCTGCGCTCCTTTATGGTGCCGCGCACCAGCAGCGAGCAGCCGGTTTTGAAGTATTTTCCGTAGTTGATGTAATCCTTGCCAAAGAGCACCAGCTCGTAGCTGCCGGAGTAGTCTTCGAGGGTAATTCGGCCAAAAAGATTGCCGGTTTTGGTGGTGCGCTCCTCGGCTTTGGTAACCATGCCCATTACCACTACGCCCCTGTTTTCGAGCGGCGCAAGGTCGCTCAAATCGCTGAGCGCATGGGTGGCAATGTGCCGCGAGATGAGCTTGTAGTCGTCCAGCGGGTGTGCCGAAAGGTAAATGCCGATGAGGTCTTTTTCGCGCTTGAGGAATTCGAGGTCGCTCAGCTCGGCAGGAATGTGGGGCGGCTCGGGGCGCTGCACTACGTTGGTGCCGGTGCTTTCGCCAAAGAGGGATTGCTGGGCGGAGTTTTTGCTTTGCTGAAAGAGGTTGCCGTAGCGCAGCAGGATTTCTATAAAAGTTCCGCCGTCTTTTCCCTCTAAAAAGTAGGCGGCGCGCGGCACATCAAAGGTATCGAAGGCTCCGGAGCCGGCCAAGGCTTCCAGCGTTTTTTTGTTGGCCATTTGCAGGTTTACGCGCTCCACAAAGTCGTACACGCTGCTGAAGGGGCCGTTGGCGCTGCGCTCTTCGACTAAGTTGATGACGGCATTTTGGCTAACGCCCTTTACGCCGCCAAGGCCAAAGCGCACGTTGCCCTGCTTGTTGACGGCAAAGGCAAGGTTGCTTTCGTTTACATCGGGACCCAGCACCTCAATGCCCATGCGGCGGCTCTCGTCCATGAACTTCGATATTTCGTCGATGTTGCTAAGGTTGCAGCTGAGCAGCCCGGCCATGTACTCGGCGGGATAGTTGGCCTTGAGGTAGGCGGTTTGGTAGGCCACCCACGAGTAGCAGGTGGCGTGCGACTTGTTGAAGGCGTAGGAGGCAAAGGCTTCCCAGTCTTTCCAAATGTCGTTCACTATTTTTTCGTCGTGCCCGTTCTCTTTGCAGCCCTCTACAAATTGTGGCTTGAGCTCGTCCAGCTTAGCGCGAATTTTTTTGCCCATGGCCTTGCGCAGCTCATCGCTTTTGCCGCGGGTAAAGCCGCCCAGCAGGCGCGACAGCAGCATGACCTGTTCTTGATACACCGTAATGCCGTACGTGTCCTTGAGGTACTGCTCCATGATGGGAATATCGTACTCCACCTTTTTGCGGCCGTGCTTGCGGTCGATAAAATCGGGAATGTACTGCATGGGGCCCGGGCGATACAGGGCGTTCATGGCAATGAGGTCTTCGAACTGCGTGGGCTGCAGGTCGCGCAGGTACTTGCGCATGCCCTCGCTTTCAAACTGGAAGGTGCCTACGGTGTCGCCGCGGCTGTAGAGCTCGTAGGTGGCAGCATCGTCAATGGGTATGGCGTCAATGTCCACCTCCACGCCGCGGTTTTGCTTGATGTTGGCAGTGGCTTCCTTTAAAATGGAGAGGGTTTTCAGCCCCAAAAAGTCCATTTTAATCAGCCCGATGTCCTCTACCTTGGTGCCCTCGTACTGGGTTACGGCCACTTTCTCCTTGGTTTCCTTATCGTCGGCAGTGCTTATGGGAACAAAGTTGGTAAGGTCGTCGGGGCCAATAATTACGCCGCAGGCATGCACGCCGGTGTTGCGCACGGTGCCTTCGAGCATTTGCGCGTACTTAAGCGTGTCGCGCGTAATGCTGTCGCCACTTTCGGCGGCGGTTTTCATTTCGGGTACCTTTTCCACCGCGTTTTTTACCGAAACTTTTTCGTCACGCGGAATTTTATCTATCAGCTCGGCCAGGCGAATGCTTTCGGACAGCGGCAGCTGCTGCACGCGCGCCACGTCCTTAATGGCGGACTTGGCGGCCATGGTGCCAAAGGTTACAATGTGCGCAACTTTTTCCTTGCCGTACTTATCGGTTACGTACTGTAGCACTTTTCCGCGCCCCTCATCGTCAAAGTCAATGTCAATATCGGGCATGGAAATACGGTCGGGGTTGAGAAAGCGCTCGAACAGCAGGTCGTACTTCAGCGGGTCAATATCGGTAATGCGCAGGCAGTACGCCACCACCGAGCCGGCGGCCGAGCCGCGCCCCGGGCCAACGGATACGCCCATTTTTCGCCCTGCGGCAATGAAATCTTGCACAATGAGAAAGTAGCCCGGAAAGCCCATGCCAATCATGGTGTCGAGCTCAAAGTCAATGCGCTCTTTCAGCTCGGGCGTCATTTCGGGGTAGCGCTTGTGGGCGCCGGGCACGCCGTTTTCGGGAATGCCGTGGTAGGCAATGTGGCGCAGGTACTCGCCTGCATTGGCAAAGCCCTCGGGCAGGGGGAAGTCGGGCATCAGCGGCTTGCTGTCAATGCTGTACTGCTCCACCTTGTCGGCAATTTCGAGCGTGTTGCTCAGCGTTTCGGGCAGGTCGGCAAAGAGCTGCTGCATTTCGGCGGTGGTTTTGAACCACTCCTGCCGCGTGTAGCGCATGCGCTTGGGGTCGTTCACATCGGCGTTGGTGCTTACGCACAGCAGGCGGTCGTGCGCCATGGCTTCGCTCTCGTTGAGGAAGTGCACATCGTTGCTGGCAATGACTTTTACGCCTAATTTTGCGCCCAGCTCCAGCAGCTTGGCGTTGACCATTTGCTGCTTGGCAAAAGTTTCCTGCTCGGCCGTGGGGTCGGTGGCGCGGTGGCGCTGAAGCTCCAAATAGTAGTCGTCGCCAAAAAGATTTTTGAACCATAGTACGCCTTGCTCGGCTCCCGCCAAATCATTTTTTAAGATGAGCTGAGGAATTTCGCCGCCCAAGCAGGCCGATGAGGCAATTAATCCCTCGTGGTATTTTTCCAGAATATCCTTATCAATGCGCGGCTTGTAGTAAAATCCCTCAAGGTGCCCCAGCGATACGAGCTTTACAAGATTTTTGTAGCCCTGCATGTTTTTGGCGAGCAGCACTAAGTGGTCGCCGCTGGCGTCTTCCTTGCCTTTTTTGTCGAAGCGGCTGCTCGATGCCACGTAAACTTCGCAGCCAATAATAGGTTTTATGCGCTGGCTTTCGTCCTCAATGCTCGCGTTTTTTTTCTTTACGTAGTCAAAAAATTCCTTTGCGCCAAACATGCTGCCGTGGTCGGTAATGGCTACGGCGGGCATGCCGTCGGCCAGGGCTTTATCCACCAGCTTTGGTATTTTGGTGGC
>JAITVR010000195.1 GCA_031285695.1 Prevotellaceae bacterium | reverse complement strand
AGAAATGTGTGCTGTGCCATAGTTCGTTTTTTTGATGTGAGCTAAGTTATGAAAAATATTTATAACAACGAGTAAAAAGGGTAAAATAAGTTGGATTTATTGATTATAGTTCGGCATGACAGTGGTACACACCAAAAAAATTCAGCCGAGGCTCTGCTGAACCTCGGCTGAATTTCAATCACTAATTACTACTTACGGCTGCACCACAAACATGGTTACGCCCTTGGGTATGCGGTCGCCCTCGGCTACGCAAATATCGGCCACGGTGCCGGCGTGTGGTGCGGTAATGATGTTGTTCATCTTCATGGCCACAAATACCGCCAACTGCTCGCCCTCGCTCACCTTTTGCCCTTTGGCTACCGTAATTTTTTGCACGGTGCCGGGTATGAACGATTTTACGGCGTTGGGGTTGGGGCGCTCCCACTTTTTGCGCTCCAAAAAGCGCTTCGGAACAGTGGTTTCGTACACGGTGTCGAGCACGCTCATGGTGGCTGGAATCATATTTTTATCTTGCATAATTCACTTTTTAATGAATAATATTTTTTGGGAAAATAGAAAAACAGGAAAATAGAATTTATACTCTTTTGCTTTTTTCCCGTTTTCCTTTTTTTCTGCCTTCTTAAAATGGAGGAATTCCGTGCTTACGTGGCGGCATTTGCGCGTTTTTGCTAATGGAAACCTTGAGCGCGTGCAGCAAAAATTTGCGCGTATCCTGCGGTTTGATTACCGAGTCGATGTAGCCCTTGGAGGCGGCTACGTAGGGATTGGCAAACTTTTCGCGGTACTCGGCCACCTTTAGCTTGCGCATTTCGTTGGGGTCTTCGGCCTCGGTAATTTCCTTTTTGAAAATAATGTTGGCAGCGCCTTCGGGGCCCATTACAGCGATTTCGGCGTGCGGCCAAGCAAACACAAAGTCGGCGCGCAGGTGTCGCGAGTTCATGGCAATGTAGCCGCCGCCGTAGGCTTTGCGCAAAATAATGGTGATTTTTGGAACGGTGGCCTCGCTGTAGGCGTACAGCATTTTGGCGCCGTGGCGAATAACGCCGGCGTGCTCCTGGTCCACGCCGGGCAGGTAGCCGGGCAGGTCTTCAAAGGTTACAATGGGAATGTTGAAGGCATCGCAGTAGCGAATAAAGCGCGCAGCTTTGTCTGCCGAATCGCAGTCGAGCACACCCGCCATTACCATGGGTTGGTTGGCTACAAAGCCCACCGTTTCGCCATTTAGGCGACCAAAACCAATGACGATATTTGCCGCCCACAGCTCCTGAATTTCAAAAAAGTCGGAGTCGTCCACCACGGCGCGAATAACGTTGCGCACATCGTAAGGCTTGGTGGGGTCTTCGGGCACAATGTTGTCAATCTTGTACTCGGCCTTGGGTTCGGCAGGGTCAAAGGCGAGCGCCTTGCGCTGGTTGTGCCACGGGATAAAGGTTATGAGCTTTTTGATTTGGTCGAAGCATTCATTTTCGTTTTTGGCAAAAAAGTGTGCGTTGCCCGTAACCTCGCTGTGCACGCGCGCGCCGCCTAGCTCCTCCATCGAAATTTCTTCGCCCAGCACCGTTTTAATAACTTCGGGGCCGGTGATGAACATTTTCGAAATATTTTCGACCACAAAAACGAAGTCGGTAAGCGCCGGCGAATACACCGCGCCGCCTGCGCAGGGGCCAAGTATAACGGAAATTTGGGGAATAACGCCGCTGTTGAGCGTGTTGCGGAAAAATATTTCGCCGTAGCCCGCCAGCGAGTTTACGCCTTCTTGAATACGTGCGCCGCCCGAATCGTTGATGCCTACCAGCGGCATGCGCATGCGCAGCGCGTAGTCCATAATTTTGGTAATTTTGCGCGCGTGCATGGAGCCCAGCGAGCCGCCGGCCACCGTAAAGTCCTGCGCAAAAATGGCAATGGGCGAACCGTAAACGGTACCTGTACCAATGATTACGCCATCGCCTGCCAGCTTTTTGCTTTGCATGCCAAAGTCGCGCACATCGTGCTCTACAAACAAGTCGTACTCGTGAAATGAGCCCTCGTCAACGAGCAGCAAAATGCGCTCGCGCGCCGTGAGCTTGCCCATGGCCTTTTGCTTGGCAATGGCCTGTTCGCCGCCGCCCATTTGAGCTTCTTCTGCCCTTTTTTGCAGCTCTTCTACCTTTTTTTTGTTTTCCATTTTCCTCTTTTTTGTTTAACAAAAAGCCAAGCGGACAACCATGTCGCTAACCCAAGGCTTACATTTTGGCTGCAAATATAGGTACTTATGCGCGTATTTCACCATGTGAATTTTTATCAACAAAGCAAGCCGCTAATAATCAGTAGATGTGTTAAAAACTTGTAGTAAACAACAGCAAAAACAGCCACAACCGACTTAAACAAAAAAGCTAAGGCACAAGCTCGGCTCAAGGGCGATTTTTAGGGTGGCATTCGAAACCCCGAAGTGTTAAAAAATGATTTTCAAAGTGCTGCTTTATAGCGGCTTAATTTTTTTAACATTACCTGTGATAAATAACGTAAGGAATTTCTTATTACATTTGCAATGTTCTTGTAGCAAACCTGTTTTAAGAACAAGAAGTTTGTTTTTATTCTACACCATGTTAAATAT
>JAITVR010000074.1 GCA_031285695.1 Prevotellaceae bacterium | reverse complement strand
TGCGATAGCAACATTCAGGCGCGTGGCGCAGGGCTCAACAGCGGCATGCCCTACCAGCCTGTAGGCAGCCTGTGGCTTACCTTTGAGGGGCACGAAAACTTTTCCAGCTACTACCGCGATTTGGATTTGGAAAATGCCGTTGCCTCGGTCAAGTACAAGGTGGGCGATGTGGAATTTAAGCGCGAGGTAATAACTTCGCTGCCGGCACAGGTAGTGGCGGTGCGCCTCACGGCTTCGAAGCCCGAGCAATTGAGTTTCGCCATGCAGCTCAGCTGTCCGCTAACCTCTACCGTAAAAACGCAGGGCAACAATGCGCTTGTGCTTGAGGGCATGGGCGGCGACCACGAGGGGATAAAAGGTGCGGTAAAGTTTTACACCGTAGCAAAAGTGGTGGCCGAGGGCGGTACTTCCACCGCAAGCGATGCGGTGGTAAACGTGAAAAACGCCACGGCGGTTACCATTTTTATTTCTACGGCAACCAACTTTGTGAGCTACAAAGACCTTAGCGGAAACGCGCAGCAGCGCGCAGAAAACTTTTTGCAAAATGCAGAGAAAAAAACTTTTACGGCCCTGCAAAAAGAACATACGCAGGCGTATAAAAAGTACTACGACCGTGTAAAAATTGACTTGGGAAAAACCGCGCAAGCGGCCAAGCCTACCAACATTCGCATTGACGAATATGGCACCACAAGCGACCCGCAGTTGGTTGCCATGTACTTTCAGTTTGGGCGCTACCTGCTCATCAGCGGCTCGCAGCCGGGTGGGCAGCCGCTGAACCTACAGGGCATTTGGAACTACCAGGTAAAACCCTCGTGGGACAGCAAATATACCACCAACATCAACGCCGAAATGAACTACTGGCCTGCGGAAGTTGCCAACTTGAGCGAGCTGCACGAACCCTTTATACAAATGGTAAAGGAGCTGTCGGAAACGGGTAAGCAAACCGCCACCGAAATGTACGGCGCGCGCGGCTGGAACCTACAGCACAACACCGATATTTGGCGCATTACCGGCGCAGTTGACCGCGCGGCTTCGGGCATTTGGCAAACCGGCGGCGCGTGGGTTTCACAGCACCTTTGGGAGCGATATTTATACACCGGCGATAAGAAATTTTTGGCAGAAGTTTACCCCGCCATGAAGGGCGCGGCGGAATTTTTCATGGACTTTTTGGTAAAAGAACCCGAGCATGGTTGGATGGTGGTTGCGCCCTCCAACTCGCCCGAAAATACACCGAAAAATCAGCCCTTCAAGTCCGAAGTTTTTGCCGGCTGCACCATGGATAACCAGCTGGTTTTTGACCTTTTTTCCAATACCATTTTAGCGGCAAAAACTTTGGGTGTTGACGAAAATTTTGTAAAAGAATTGCAAGCCATGCGCGAGCAGCTACCGCCCATGCAAATTGGTCAGCACAGCCAGCTGCAGGAGTGGATGCACGATTGGGACGACCCGAAGGACGAGCACCGGCACGTGTCGCACCTGTGGGGGCTGTTCCCCGGCGCGCAAATTTCGCCCTACCGCACGCCCGAATTATTTGAGGCGGCAAAGCAGTCGCTCCTCTACCGCGGCGATGTTTCCACCGGCTGGAGCATGGGCTGGAAGGTGTGCCTGTGGGCGCGCTTTTTGGACGGCAACCACGCCGCCAAGCTCATTGCCGACCAACTCTCGCCCGTGCGCCCCATTTCAACTAAAAAAGAAAGCGGCGGCACCTATCCCAACCTTTTTGATGCGCACCCACCCTTTCAAATTGACGGCAACTTTGGCTGCACCGCCGGCATTGCCGAAATGCTGATGCAAAGCCACGACGGTGCAATTCACCTGCTGCCTGCGCTACCCGATGTGTGGCAAAGCGGCAGCGTAGCTGGCCTGCGTGCGCGCGGCGGCTTTGAAATTGTAAACATGGCGTGGGAAAACGGAAAGGTAAAAACGCTTACGGTAAAGTCAACCTTGGGTGGAAATTTGCGCCTGCGCACACATGGCAATTTTGCAAAATTAGTGAAAGCAAAAGAGGAAAATAGCAACCCATTTTTCACGGCACAACCTGTAAAAACATTCTTGGCTTCGCCCAAAGCGCAGCTTCGCAAACCTTCACTCCAGCCAACTGTAGAGTACGATGTGTGGACGGAAGCAGGGAAAACTTATACGTTTATTAGTGAACAATAAAATGACAGAAGGTTAGGAAGTTTAAGAAGACTAAGAAGGATTTTTATTCTTAAATTTCTTAGACTTTCTAAATCTTCTTTATTCAACAATTAAATAAATCAACATTTTAAAAAATGAAAAAACTTCTTCTCTTTGGGCTGTTGGTGGTCGTTACGATGATGATGCCCTTGGTGCTTAACGCTCAGGACTGGACGGCTGTGTATGCCAAAAAGTACACTTACATTGACAACATGCTCCTGCGGGGGAAACTGCCTGCTTCGCCAAAAAGCGTAATTTCCACTGGTAGCGGTGCTGTGTGGCTACTGCTGCAAAACGGGCAGCCCATTATGTTTAAAGGTCGGGCGCGCGGTGTGGACGATATAAATGTCAATGTTAACGCTACTTTGAAGTTAGACTCTAAAGCGGGACTCTCTATGGATGTTGCCGTGAGTGCGACCTCTAGTCTTGCCGGCCTAGGGTTTGACCCAAAACAGGCGTTAACGTTAGTAGTAACACCTTCTGATATTTTTTATGTAGGCCTAAACTATCTCGCCTACAGAAGCATAAACGATGCGCAGTGGTTTGGTTTTTCAATAGACCCAAGGCTAAAAAGGGGCACCGGCGAGGTAGAACCCCTCAGCTTCTCTTTCATTTTGGGTGCTACACAGGATAAAGAGGGCTGCTTAGTGCTTACCGGCATACAAGATAACCTGCCTGCAATTGCTAAACTCAACGCAAGCAAGCAATGGGAATATACTACCTTACCCACTGTTACCATTGAGGCCCTGAAGCAGGCTACGCCGAAGCAAGAGGAAGGACCATCGTTTTTGGGCTTTACCGCTGTTACCGCCGAGGACATGCGCACCAAAGCACCTTTTCCCGAAGAGTACATTTTGAATCATCCGGTAACTGATAAGAATGGAGATATTTGGATGGTGGCTGGTTTTCAAGGGCGTGGTGGCGTGTGGAGGCTCTCGCAGGGAGAACTAAAGCAAATGATAGCTAAGCCACCCTATAACCTTGCCGCCTCAGCAGCAGGTGATGTATATGTGGCTACCACCAATGGTATCGAAAAAGTGAATACCGACGGCTCCACCGAGTTGCTTACCAACTGGCATGTCCGCCGCTTCTACATTGATGCCAACAACGTGCTGTGGTTTGTACCGCAGGTAAAGGTAACACGCACTCCCAGCAGCGCTACGCAGACAAAAGCGCTTGGTGCCCTGCTGACTGGTGGTATAGACGCCGCCAACAAGGTCATGAACGCAGAGCAGGACGACCCACACCGACCTTTTGGCGACAGCAACCTGCGCAGGTACGATTTTAAGGATAGCGTGCTTACCGTAATTTCGCAAGAAAACAGCCCCCTCGTAGGTGAAGTTACCTGTATTGCCGATGACGGAAAAGGAACCTTTTACATCACGGCCTCCAACGCTTTGGGTGTACTTAAAATGCCCGAGTTAGCACCTGAGTATAAAGCCGACTGGCATGTCACCTACGAGACACTTACCCCCAGACGTAGCTATCAGCAGAAAACATGGATAGCTGCTTGCAGCAACGGTGCACAGGGAGGTATAGCGCTTTCGGCAACAGCCGAAAATGCCATGCTTACCTTTATTTCCGCTAGTGGAGAGGAAAGGCAAAGCGAAAAAATTGTAATAGAAACTAAGCCTAAAACCTTCTACTCGTGGTCAGACTTTTTCAGCTGCATGGCCGCTGATGCAAAAGGAGCCATATACCTTGGTACAAGGCTCAACGGATTGTACAAATACGAAAAATCCGGCGCTGTATCTGTACCCCTTGATAGCAAACTGGCAGGCAATGAAATCATTGCCCTAACCGCCGACAAGAACAACAATCTATGGATAGCTACCGGAAAAATATTGGCCAAGTATGACGGAACAACTATGACCTACTTCAATAAAAAGAACTCTGGCCTCACCTCCAATGACCTCACTGCCCTATACGTGGACGCTAACAACGCGCTGTGGGTAGGCACCGATGGCGATGGACTCTTCCGCTTTGACGGTACCACATGGACGGTCTTTACCAAAAAGAGTGGGCAACTCAAAAACAATAAAATTATCTCGTTAGCTGGCTACGACAGTATGGTGTACGCCACCTCACCTAGTAACCTCTATGCCATACAGGGCAACGCCTTTACCCCGTGTAACCTCAACACTGTCTTTTTAGAAAAACCTCTCCGCAACGCCCTTTTTGCTGACGAAAGTGGTAACGTATTCCTTGCCACCTCCTTGGGCGCACGCTGTCTGCGTGCTGATAGAGCCCTATTAAATATTGGTGGTCGCGGTAAAAGCCTCGCAGGCAATATCCCTCTCGATAGCCACGCTATTGTTGACCGCATGCTCTACGCTGGTGGAATCGTACAGTTTATAGTTCGCGCCGATGCTACCCACGAAACACCCGTATCGCACGGTGGCGGAACTCAACCAAGCACTCCTGCCCCGCCCGATGAACTCAAAAGCATTAACTCTGATAGATTGTTTACCTTCCAAAAAAACTACCTGTTAGAGGGAAAGTCAAGTGCTCTTTTAAAAAAGTAGTAAGCGTAAATTTTAACACGTAACATAACATGAAAAACATTCTTCTCATCAGCGCAGCCCTCTTTTCGCTTTCGCTAAGCGCGGCCGAAATGACCGTAGAGGTAAAAAATCCGCTTAAGCTCGACCGCACGCAGGAGCCGGTGGCTATTGGCATGGACAAAATTCAAGCGAAGCTTAAAGTGAAAATCACGCAGCTTTCGGTGTACGATGGCAAAACGCTTTTGTGCTCGCAGCTCGATGATTTTGACAGCGACGGAAAGCTGGACGAGCTGTCTTTTTTACTTGATGTAAAATCGGGCGAAACGAAGAAAATTCGCTTGGTGGCAAACGAAAATGTGAAGTCGCCCTGCGCAGAAGGTAGGGTGCACGCGCAGCTGTTTTTGCGCAATAA
>JAITVR010000236.1 GCA_031285695.1 Prevotellaceae bacterium | reverse complement strand
GAGGTGCAAACCATGAACATGGCCAAGAGCGTGGCCGCGCTGCTGAGCAGCACGCTGAAGTACGGCGACGGCTCGCCGGTGGAGTGCGTTATTGCCGACACCACCATTGGCCGCGTGGCCGAAGCGGCTGCTTGTCGCGAAAAATTTGCCCGCGAAGGCGTGGCCATAACCATTACCGTTACGCCCTGCTGGTGCTACGGCACCGAAACCATGGACACCGACCCGCACACCGTAAAAGCCGTTTGGGGCTTCAACGGAACGGAGCGTCCGGGAGCGGTGTACCTTGCTGCGGTGCTTGCAGCGCACAACCAAATGGGGCTGCCGGCGTTCGGCATTTACGGTCGCGATGTGCAGGACTCAACCGATACTTCTATTCCCGCCGATGTGCAGGAAAAAATGCTGCGCTTTGCGCGCGCCGCCGTGGCTGTTGCTACCATGAAGGGCAAGTCATATTTAGCCGTAGGCTCAGTGTGCATGGGCATTGCAGGCTCGGTGGTAAACCGCGATTTCTTCCAAGAATACTTGGGCATGCGCTGCGAATCGGTGGATATGACCGAAATCATTCGCCGCATGGAGGAAGGAATTTACGACAAGGAAGAATTTAAAAAGGCAATGGAGTGGGCTGAAAAAATTTGCAAGCCCAACGAAGGCCCCAACTACAACCGTCCCGAAAAGCAAAAAGACCGCAAGGCAAAGGATTCCGATTGGGAATTTGCTGTAAAAATGACCATGATTTTGCGCGACCTTATGCAGGGAAATCCGAAGTTGAAAGATGCAGGATTTTACGAAGAGGCTTTGGGGCACAATGCGCTTGTGTCGGGCTTTCAAGGGCAGCGCCAGTGGACGGATTTTTACCCCAACGGCGACTTTAGCGAAGCGCTGCTCAACTCGTCATTCGACTGGAACGGCATTCGCGAAGCCTACGTGGTGGCTACCGAAAACGACTCGCTCAACGGCGTTTCAATGCTCTTCGGAAAGCTACTTACCAACACCGCGCAGGTATTTGCCGACGTGCGCACCTTCTGGAGCCCCGATGCCGTGAAGCGCGTAACCGGTCACACCCTTCAGGGCAACGCCAAGGACGGACTCATTCACCTTATCAACTCCGGCGCAGCCAGCTTGGACGGCACCGGCCAGCAGAGCAAGGACGGCAAACCTGCCATGAAGCCCTTTTGGGAAATATCGCAGCAGGAAGCCGACGCCTGCCTCAAAGCTACCACCTGGCACCCCGCCGATAGGGACTACTTCCGCGGCGGCGGCTACTCATCGACCTTCCTTACCAAAGGCGATATGCCGGTAACCATGATTCGCCTTAACCTTGTAAAAGGCTTGGGCCCCGTGCTACAATTAGCCGAAGGCTACACCGTGGAGCTACCCGCCGAGGTGCACGATACGCTCAACAAGCGCACCGACAAAACCTGGCCTACCACCTGGTTTGCACCGCGCGTTACAGGCACCGGCGCCTTTGCCGATGTGTACTCGGTAATGAACAACTGGGGCGCCAACCACGGCTCGTTCTGCTACGGCCATGTGGGCGCTGATTTAATTACTCTCGCCTCCATGCTGCGCATACCCGTGTGCATGCACAACGTGGACGAAAGCAAAATTTTCCGCCCCAGCGCGTGGGCAGCCTACGGCATGAACGCCGAAGGTGCCGACTACCGCGCCTGCGAGGCCTACGGCGCGCTGTACAAGTAAGCGCAGCCTCTCTGTTTTAAGTAAAAAAGTCGTCAACCGCATTGGTTGACGACTTTTTTTATGGTAAAAGATGCACGGTGGCTGAGAGCTGTCATTGCAGGTTTGTCAAAGCATACCAAATTCATAGGAGTCTCTGTTCAACGGATTCAACGAAGTTTTGCGCCACTATGGTGCGTGGCTACAGCCGGAGCAGCTGTGGTGTGAGGGGCAGCTGCTGCAGGGGCTTTGTTTTTTTGAGAAAAAATTACGCAGCTTAAGCACGGCAAAAAGTACGCATAGGGCTAAGATGATGTAAACAACTACGTTTTGTCCAACCATAACTTTTAATTAAAAATTAAAAGAGAAAGTTTCCTACTTGGTAAACTATGAAGGCTACCAGCCACGCTAGCGCGGTGGGGTATAGCGCGGTAAAGATTGCCCACTTGGTACCTGCCTCGCGGCGTATGGCGGCCAGCGTGGCTATGCAGGGGAAGTAAATCAAGATAAATAGCATGAACGAGTAGGCTACGAGCGGCGTAAATACCTTTTGCCCGATGCGGCTACCCGAGGTGTAGGTTTGCTCGCGCAGCTTCTTTTGCAAGCCGCGCGAGGAGGCTGCGCCGGCGCTTAGGTCGGACTGGTAGAGCACGGCCATGGAGCTTACCACAATTTCTTTTGCCGCAAGGCCGGTAAGAATGCTCACGCCAATTTTCCAATCGTAGCCAAGCGGCGCAATGGCTGGCGTAATGAAATGTCCTAAGCTACCAATGTAGGAGCCTTCCATTTTTTCGGACTGCCGGGCTAAGCGTAAGCTTTCGGTTTGCCGCTTTTTTACCTCGCTTGGCAGGCTGTCGTTTTGCGCAACGAGCGCTATTTCCTGCTCGTAATTTTTGGTGTACTGCACGCTGCGCGGAAAATAGCCCAAGGCCCAAATCAAGATGGAGGCTACCAAAATTACCGTTCCCATTTTGGTAAGGTACTGCACGCTTTTGCTCCACGTGTGCGCGCCCATGCTGCGCAGCGTGGGAATGCGGTAGGGCGGCAGCTCCATCACGAAGGGTACATCGGCCTTTTTGAAGAGCAACTTCTTTAGTAAAATAGCCATCAGCGCGGCAATGATAACGCCCACGGCGTAAATGCTGAGCAAAATTAACCCTTGATGCGCTGCAAAAAAGGCGGAGATGAGCAGCACGTACACCGGCAGCCGTGCGCTGCACGACATGAAGGGCACGATGATCATGGTCAGAATTCTATCCTTTTTGCTATCCAAAGTTCGGGTGGCCATAATGGCGGGTACGTTGCAGCCAAAGCCCATGAGCATGGGGATAAATGACTTTCCGTGCAGCCCAATTTTGTGCATAACCTTGTCCATAATGAAGGCGGCGCGCGCCATGTAGCCCGTGTCCTCCATAAGCGAAATGCAGAAAAACAGAATGAGAATATTGGGTAAAAAAACAATTACGCCGCCCACGCCGCCTATAATTCCATCGACTAACAAATCGCGCAGCATGCCTTGTGCCATGTGGGTTTGCAGCAGCTCGCTGAGGGCAGAAACACCTGCCTCAATCCACTCCATGGGGTAGCTGCCAAGCGTGAACGTGAGCTGAAACATGGCCCACATAAACAGAAAAAAAGTGGGAATGCCGAGCCACTTATGCGTAAGAATTTTGTCGGACTTGTGCCCTTTCCCCTCCTGCTTTGCAGCGGGCTGGTAGGTGGCTTGCAGCGCGCCGCGAATGAAGGCGTACTTGGCGTCGGCAATGAGGGTTTCGGTTTTGGCACCCTGCGTTTTTTCTAAGTGAAGAATTTCTTGCTGCGCAACTTTTATAATATCCTGCGAGTTGGCAAAGGCGGCAATTTTTTGCGTAAAGCTTTTATCGTCCTCCAGCAATTTTATGGCCACGTACTGCGCGTGCAGCGCATCGTTGATGTCGTTGTGCTTTTTTACCTCGGCCTTTATGCGCTGTATGGAGCTGTTAATCTCCTCGCCGTAGCTGATGTGAATGTGGCGCGAGTCGGGCGCTTTTTCTTCGTACACATCAATCACTTTGTCCCACAGCGTGCCAATTCCCTTGCCCTTGGCGGCTACGGTGGGCACCACGGGAATGCCCACCAGCTCGCCAAAATGTTGGTAGTCGAACTTATCGCCTTTTGCCTCCAGCTCGTCGTACATGTTGAGGGCAATCACGACCTTAATGTTCATATCGATGAGCTGCGTGGTGAGGAAGAGGTTGCGCTCCAAGTTAGAGGCGTCAACTACGTTAATGACCACATCGGGCAGGTCTTCGGTGATGTGTTTTCGTACAAATAACTCCTCGGGCGAATACTCGGAAATGGAGTACGTGCCGGGCAAATCGGTAAGGTCAATGCGGTAATCCTGCTGGTTGAAGTGCGCCGTTTTTATGTCCACCGTTACGCCGCTGTAGTTGCCCACACGCTCGTGCCGGCCGGTGGTGCGGTTGAATAGCGTTGTTTTTCCGCAGTTGGGATTTCCAACCAAGGCGACTTGAATGCGGCCAGTTTTCAGCTTCCAGCGACCAGTGACCATTTCCTCACGTGCTTCGACAAACTCAGCATGATAATGCGCTGTGGCTACTGGTAGCTGGTCACTGGTCACTGGCACCACCTCAATCATAGCCGCCTCGCTTTTGCGCAGCGACACGCGGTAGCCCATCACGCTGTACTCAATGGGGTCTTGCAGCGGCGCTTTTTTGATAGCTTGCACGCGGGTGCCGCGCACAAATCCCATTTCGGTAATGCGCTTGCGAAACGCGCCGTAGCCCTTTACCTTGCTGATAACGGCGGTTTCTCCTTCCTGTAAATCGGTTAAGTAGCGTAGCATGGTTTGTTCTTGTTTGTTTAAAAGAATGCAAGGAAATTTAAGAAGTTTAAGAAGATTAGGAATGCTATAATTCATAGACTTCTTAAACTTCTTTTTGCCATTAAAACCTTTGCAGCACAAAGGTAGCTTAATTAATTGAGAGTGGAGAATGGAGAGGTATGGTAAGGCTCTTTCCTGTTGTCATGCTGAGCCTGTCGAAGCATCTCATGTTCGCACTGTA
>JAITVR010000233.1 GCA_031285695.1 Prevotellaceae bacterium | reverse complement strand
AATTGAAAATTGAAAATTGAGAGTGACAGGAAATGCTAAGTGCGAAATTCATTCTCCACTCTCAATTCTCAACTCTCAATTAAATTAAATTTTTCTCCAATTACCACTTTTATGCTTTTTGGCACAAGCTCAAACGTAAAGGGCGAGTAGCCGCACGCTTCGCCGTCAATCTCAATGGGGCTGGGCGGATACGAGGCAATCTTAATGCTTTTTCCCTGCGCTGCTTTTACCTTCCGAAAGTTGTAAATCGTTCCGTTGTACAGGCGGTTGAAGTTGATAAAAAACTTGTATAAGCTCATTTTGCGAATGAGCGTAATGTCCATCAAGCCGTCATCGAGCGCGGCGGCGGGCATTTGCAGCATGCCGCCGCCGTTGTATTTTCCTACGCCCACGGTGCCGCTAAACAGGCAGCCATCGAAAAAAAGTCGGCCGTCAACCGTTGCTGTGAAGCGCTTTGTGCGATACTTGAACAGCGTAAACATGGTGCTCATAATGTACGTCCACTTGCCCGTGCGCCCCGCCTCCTTCAGCCGGTTGTAGCGGCGGTTTACTATGGCGTCAAACCCAATGCCGGCCACGTTTGCCATGTAGCGCGTTTGCGGCACGCGCGATTCCTCAAAGGTAATTTTTCCCACATCTTGCAGTATGGTGCGCTCGGCGCAAATGCTGTTAACGGCATCGCTATACGTGCGCGGAATGCCCAGCATGCGCACCCAGTCGTTGCCCGTGCCCACAGGAATTACCGAGAGCGTAACCTCGCTCGTTGCCACTTTTTTTTGTATAAAAAGTCCGTTCACCACCTCGTTTACCGTGCCATCGCCGCCCACCACAATTATTTTGCGAAAGCCGTCGTTCATTGCTTTTACGGTGAGCTCCACGGCGTGAAATTTTTTTTCGGTAAACACGCAGGTAAAATCCACGCCGCTAAAGTTGAGCCGGTTGGAAATGGCAGGCCAGTCGCGCAGGCCGTGCCCGCGCCCCGCCTTGGGGTTTACAATAACCATCCACCGCGATGATTTGTTGGGTTCAACCATTTTTTGCAAAAAGTATAATCTACAAAGATATAAAAAAACTCATGCAATGCTTCGGCAAGAGCGTGCTGTCATTGCGGGCTTGACCCGCAATCTCATAGTTGAAGCGCATTGTTGCGTGGGATTGCGGGTCAAGCCCGCAATGACAGCTGTAGAGTTTTGCAGATTTGGCACAAAAGCCCACTAATTCCTCCGATTTATAAACATTTTACACTCATTAAATAAAAAGTTAGGGCGCAGTTGGATATTTATGCTATATTTGCATGATATTCTGGAGTGAAGTGTAGCGTACGCTTTACGCAAAAAATGTAGAAAAACGATGGCAAAAGTTATTGCAATTGCTAACCAAAAAGGCGGCGTGGGAAAAACCACCACGGCCATAAACCTCTCGGCCAGCTTGGCGGTGCTCGAAAAGCGGGTGCTGCTCATTGACGCTGACCCGCAGGCCAACGCCACGAGCGGCTTTGGTTTTGAGGAAAAAAATGTAAAAGCCACCATTTACGAATGCCTGGTGGACGGCGCAAATCCGCGCGATGCCATTTTGCAAACCGAGCTCAAAACCTTGCACCTGCTGCCCTCGCGCGTGGACTTGGTGGGCGCGGAGCTGGAGCTGGTGGACATGCCCAACCGCGACACGGTTTTGCGCAGCGTTATTGCGCAGGTGCGCGATGATTACGACTACGTTCTTATTGACTGCCTGCCTTCGCTGGGGCTCATTGCGCTCAACGCTTTGGCGGCAGCCGATTCGGTAATTATTCCCATACAGTGCGAATTTTTTGCGCTCGACGGTTTGGCTAAATTGCTCAATACCATTCGCATGGTGCAGGGAAGGCTTAATCCGGCATTGGGCATCGAAGGTTTTTTGCTTACCATGTACGATTCGCGCGGAAAGCTGGCCAACCAAGTGGTGGAAGATGTGCGCACGCACTTTGGCGCCATGGCGTTTGAGACCATTATTGCGCGCAACGTGAAGCTGAGCGAAGCGCCCTCGCACGGCAAACCCATTATACTTTACGATGCGCAGGCGTCGGGCAGCGCAGCCTACATGAGCATGGCGCGCGAGTTTTTGCAGCGCAACAACGCAACTGAAATTAACAACGAAGATAAACAGCTATAAACGCTATGGCAAAAGAAGCACCAAAAAAGTTAGGACGAGGATTAGATTCGCTGTTGGGCGGTCAGCTAGTTAAGCCCGGATTGGTAAACGAGCAGCAGGCCGCGTCCACGCAGCAAGTTGTGGTAAAATCGGAGCTGGTAAAGGAAATTCCGCTATCGGAAATTGAACCCAACCCCGGTCAACCCCGCACCAACTTTGACGAAGAACGCTTGGTAGAGCTTTCGGAATCCATCAAAGCCTTGGGCATTATTCAGCCTATAACGGTGCGCGTACTTGGCGCAAACAGGTACCAAATCATAAGCGGCGAGCGGCGTTGGCGCGCATCGCGCATGGCAGGTTTGGAGAGAGTTCCTGCCTACATTCGCACGGTGGACGACAACGAGCGGCTGATTTTGGCGCTTGTAGAAAATATTCAGCGTGAAGATTTAGACCCGGTGGAAGAAGCCTTGAGCTACCAACGCTTGATAAACGAGGCGCACCTTACGCAGGAAGAAATCAGCGGACAGGTGGGAAAAAAGCGCTCGACGGTAGCCAACTCACTGCGCCTTTTGCGCCTGCCCGACGAAATTCAGCTGGCCATTCGCGAGCGGCTAATTTCGGCAGGTCACGCGCGGCAGCTGGTAAACATTGACAGCGTGGAGCTACAGCGCAGCTTGGCTAAAAAAATTGTGGAGGAAGGTTTGTCGGTAAGGCAGGTGGAGGAGCTGGTAAAAAGTTTGGGAAAACCGAAGGCCGGCAAGGAAAAATCGGCGGCAAACGAGGCTTCGGAAGAGCTATCGGACTCGTTTGTGAAGCTGGTGGAGGGTATGGAAAAATGCTTTAACGGCGCGGTAAGCGTTAAGCGCGGACTCACGGGCGGCGCAAAGTTAACCATTGAGCTGAAGACGGATAACGATATAAAAAGCGCCATTGAAAAGTTGGGGCGCATGGTGTAATTTTTTTGCGAAAGCGAGGTGAAAAAAAGCGCAGCTGTACTGCTAATTTTGATGTTGTGCCTGAGCACGCGGGCGCAGGTAAAGGACAGCGTGGTGCACTCGCCCACCAAGGCGTGGCTTTTGTCGGCGGTGGTGCCGGGCTTGGGGCAGGCGTACAACAAAAATTACTGGAAAATTCCGGTAATATACGGCGGTTTTGTGGCGTTTAGCTACTTTATACAAACCAACAATTTTAGGTACAAGCTATACCAAAAAGAGTTCAACACAAGATTTGCCATACAAGAGTTGGACAAGGATAAAACGGTGGAGGGCTACGAGGCCGAGCGCGCAAGGTTGGAGAGCGAATTGCGGCCTCAACTTGCCAGCACACAGCAGGATAGGCTGAAATACTACAAGGACCTTTACCGCCGCGACAGGGATTTTTTCATTATCCTCACATCGCTTTTTTACATGCTCAACATGGTGGACGCAGCGGTTGATGCGCACTTTTTTACCTACGATGTTAGCAACGACTTAACGCTGCAATGGCAGCCCTACGTGAACGAACCGGCGTATGCATCGACGATGAAACCCGCGCTGGGGCTCAACTTTAGCATTACATTTTAAAAAAAAGAAATCTAACAATATGATGAAACGTTTCCTCTTTTTATCTTTTTTCTTAACGCTGCTTTTTCCGCTAAATGCCCTGCCGGAAAACACGAGCAGCGCAACTCCTACCTCGTTTACCGAAGAGGAAGTTTTGTCGGCACAGGCGGAAGATACGGAGGAAGCCGAAGAGGAGGTTGCGGAAGAATCGGAGGAGCTGATTCCCGATGCGCCCATGCTGCCGCCGGTAGTTTCGGATTCGCTGTACATAGCACGGCTCAAGCGTTTGCACTCGGTTATGGATTTGCCTTTTAACAGCGTGGTGCGTGCGCACATCAAAGTTTACACTGAGCAAAAGCGCGATAAATCCCAAGAAATTTTAGGGCTTTCGGAGTACTACTTTCCTATTTTTGAAGAAATTTTTGACCAATACGGTATGCCACTGGAGTTCAAATACTTAGCAGTAATTGAATCGG
>JAITVR010000174.1 GCA_031285695.1 Prevotellaceae bacterium | reverse complement strand
AAAAAGTAGAGGTGAAAATTCGACACGCCGGTTTGCAATTCGTTTAAAAGCAAAATGTGCTTGTGCAAAAAGTCAAACAGCGGCTCGTTTTGCTCCTCCTCGCGCACCAGCTTATACAGCACTTCGCCAATGAAAAGCGCCACTACATTTTTGTGCACGTTGCACGAAATTCCTTGCAGCGGAAGGCTTGCGCGAAATTCTTTTGCGCGACAAATGCCACCGCTTTTGCGCTCGGGATACGTTTCAATATCCAACAAAAAAAGCGGCTGCAAAAGTGCTGCGCGCTGCTTGTTTTTTCCGCCGCGCACGCCGTTGAGCATGTAGGTTTTTCGCCCATGCAAGTCGGTGTAAATGTAGGCAATGGAGCTTGTGTCGCCGTACTTTATGCTGTGCAAAACTATGCCGCGAAGTTTGTCCATTTTTCGTACAATTGTTTGATGCTGCGCGTTTGAAATGGTTCGAAAGTTTTACGCTTCGCGTTTAAATAATTGTCAAACTATTTTCAAACAGACTCAAACAATTTCAAACCATTTTTAGTTCATCACAAGTAATTTTCCCACCTCGGTTTGCTGCCCCAATTCGTCGGCCACAAAAACCAAATATACGCCCGATGTTACGCGATTTCCTCGCAAATTTCTCGCATTCCACGTTAGCATTCCGCCGTTGGCTGTGCCAAAAAACACAAGGTTTCCCGCCATGTCGGTTATGCGCACCGAAGCGTTTTCCATGAGGTTGGTAATGGTTACCACGTCCATTTGTGGGCGTAGCGGATTGGGATAAATTTTTATTTTGCTAAAATCGGTAGCGCCTTCGGTGGCTTCGCCAAAAAATCCCACCACACCTTTGTCGGTGGCAAAAATCACCTCGCCCGTTTGGCTGTTTACCGCAATATCCACCACGTTATTCGAGGGCAGCGGGCTATTGCGCGTATTGAAGGCGTGCACCTCGTCGTAGCCGTCAGAAGTTTGCAAAAATGCGCTGGCGTTGCGCGTGCCAAACCATTTTCGGTCGCCGCCGTCCACCGCCACAGCGGTAACATTTTCGAACTCCAAAAGGTACGAAGCGTAGCCCGGAATATCGTTAGCAATTTTTACGCGCAGCACGCTTAGCACAGCAGAAAAAGGGTCGGAAGTTGAGCTGTAAAGCAGCACGCCTTTATCGGTTCCCAACCAAATTTTGTTGCTCCTGTCAGCCGCTATGGCGTAAACTTTTTCCACCGCAAATGGCGCAACAGAAAAAATTACGGCTTGGTCGTCGGAAGGGTCGGAAATATTAGCGCCTGCGGAGTAAGCATACAGCTGATTTTCGCCATGTATTCCCCAAAATACGCGCCCCGCAGCAGCTACTTTTCCCAACGTTTTATTTTGCAAAGTTGAGTTAGAAAAGCTGCTCCACGAGCCGTTTGCTTGGCGCAAATTTACAGGCAAGCTGCTGTTTTCCGCAAAGGCAAAAAGATTTCCGTTGCGGTCAAAATCCATGCCGCGAATACTACTGTTCACAAGCGATTTTCCAAGGTAGCTTAACGTAGAATTTGCGATAGAAAATTGCGCAACTCCGTTGGAAGTTGCCACAAAAATTTCGTTGGAATTTTGGCGACTAATTTTTGCCGCACCCACATTTACAAGCTGTGTATCCGCCAAGTTTTGCCAAGCTCCGCGCGGCTCCAGCACGCTAAGCGCACCGTTTCCCACCGCAACAATTTTTCCTTTTTGCTCAGCAAGAACAGCAACTTGATTTTGCAGCGGCTCATCGGGAGTTCGCTGCACAAAAGTTTCGCCGTTTTGCTGCAAAAGCCCCAAGGCTAAATCAATAACATAACTATTTGATTTATAAATAGTTACACATTTTGGATAAAAGGTAAAAAATGAATTTCCGTAGCTCGAAATGCTTTTTTGCGGAGCGAAAAAATTGTGTGAAATTGTTGCCGTGCTAATCCACAATTCTCCATCGGAAACGCTGAGCGCGCGAGGATTTTCAAAAGTTCCTTCAGCTGAAAAATTTTGCAAATCGGGCGAAGAAAAAAGCGTTCCGCTGCTCAGCAAAGCGTACAATTTTTCTTCGTTTACGGCAAGTGAAATTACGCTGCTATCCACCAAAATTTGCTGCCAAGCGCTCAGCTGCGGGTTTGTTTTTTCAGCAAAAAATAAGCCCTTGGAAGTGGCGGCCACAATAGTGTCGCCAAGCATTGCCAAATCGCGCACGGCAAGCGTGTCGCCCGAATTTTCAACCGAAAAATCGGCAACAACTTCATCGTTTGCAAGCTCCAAAATACGCGAATCGGTGGCCACCAAATATCGATTTTCGGCAAGGCGCAAAAATCGGTTAACGCGCTTGGCGCCTGACTTTCGGCTATCCTTCCACGTGCTGAGGTTGAGGGTTTGCGTGCCTTGACTTATGAGTTCGGGATTTGCGCTGCGCAAAATATCGATGTTGCCGTTATCGTAGCCCAGCAAAATGGAATTTGCGGAAGCATCGTACAGCGCGGTGGTAATGCCAAAATCGCTTAGGCCGTTTACCTTTGAAATTTTTGTGATTTCGCCATCGAAAAAAATCAAGCCGGCAGAGGTTACGCCCACCACGTAATTTGGCGTAGAAACTACGTCCACACCTTGCGTGTAGGCAAAATGGTCGCGCCACGAGCCCATTTTTTGCGCAGGCAGGGCAAGCGTGGCAAGCAAATTTGCGGCAAGCAAAAGCCGTTTTAGCATGGCGATAATTAAAAAATTCAGCACAAAGGTAGCAAAACAATTGATACGTTATTATCCGCCATTTTTGCTATCTTTGTGAGCTATGAAAAACATTTTACTCGTCATACTAACGCTGCTTTCGCTACGCGCAGCGGCCGAAAATCCGCAGGGTAACATTGGCGTAGTGCTGTCGGGCGGCGCGGCGCGCGGGTTTGCGCACCTTGGCGTGCTGCAGGCGCTGGAGGATTACGGCATTATGCCCACCTACGTGGCGGGCTCAAGCATGGGCGCGGTGCTTGGCGCCATTTACGCTTCGGGAAAATCGCCGGTTGAAATTTACCACGTGGCGCAGCGCCAAAAATACGCGCACCTCTACCGCCCATCGCTGCACGGCGCGCTGTTCAAGCCCGTTTTTTTGGAGGAAATGCTTGACCACTTTATTCCGCACAACAGCTTTGATTCGCTGCAAAAAAAGTTGTACGTGTGCATGACCAACCTCAACCACGCGCGCAGCGAAATTGTGAGCAGCGGCACGCTCAAAAATAAGGTGGTAGCTTCGGCCGCTATTCCCTTCGTATTTCAGCCCTCCGTTATCGACGGATTTACTTATGTGGACGGCGGTTTGCTCAACAACCTTCCGGTAAATGCGCTGCGCGATAAGTGCGAGCACGTGATTGGCATAAGCGTAAACTCCACGCCCGAGTGGTCGCAGGCGCAGCTCGATGGCATAGAAAGCGTGCTGCGCGCCATTACCATGGTGGTGGTGAGCACCGAGCTGGAGCAGCGCAAGCAGTGCGATTTTTTTATAGAGGTAGAAAAAGCAGGAACCATAGGGCTTATGGAGTTCAACCGCGTGGAAGATTTTTACACCATGGGCTACCAAGCCACGGTTGATTACATCAAAAAAACGCCCGAAATACTGAAGCTATCAAGCATTAAGCAGCCGTAAAATTCTACGCATTTTTTCTTACCTTTGTCCGCGCTGACGCAAAAAGTCAGCCACATTTTTTCATGACCATTGACCAACTTTTAAACCGATTTGCGGAGCAAGTCGGCTTTACGTATTTGTGCGAAAGGCTACAAAGCAATGAGCATAACAATGTTTTAATCAAACAACTATCGGGCTCAAGCAGGGCTGTTTTAGTGGCTGCCGCTGCAAAAAAACAGCACGGACTACAGCTTGTTGTGCTCGACGACCGCGAG
>JAITVR010000170.1 GCA_031285695.1 Prevotellaceae bacterium | reverse complement strand
ATGCGGAGCTCTTCCGCCACTATGCGGAATCTTTCCGCTATCATGCGGAACTCTTCCGCCACCATGCGGAGCTCTTCCGCCACTATGCGGAATCTTTCCGCTATCATGCGGAACTCTTCCGTAAGCATACGGAACACTTCCGGTAAATAAAAAAAGCCGAATTGTAAATTCGGCTTCATTTTCCACTCTCCACTACTATCCCAAGTAGGTTTTTAGCAGCTTGCTGCGTGAGTTGTGCCGCAGGCGGCGAATGGCTTTTTCCTTAATTTGGCGCACGCGCTCGCGGGTCAAGCCAAACTTTTCGCCAATTTCCTCCAGCGTCATTTCCTGCTGACCAATGCCGAATACGTACTTCACAATGTCGCGCTCGCGGTCGGTAAGGGTAGAAAGGGCGCGGTCAATTTCGCGCGAAAGCGACTCGTTTATCAGCCCGCGGTCGGCGCTGGGCGAGTCGTTATTTACAAGTACATCGAGCAGGCTGTTGTCCTCGCCGTCCACAAAAGGCGCGTCAACGGATACGTGCCGCCCCGAAACTTTGAGCGTATCGGCCACCTTTTCGCGCGGAATATCGAGTATTACCGACAGCTCGTCGGCCGACGGCGCGCGCTCGTGCTCCTGCTCAAATTTTGCTAAAGCTTTATTAATTTTGTTGAGCGACCCCACTTGGTTGAGCGGCAGGCGCACAATGCGCGATTGCTCGGCCAAAGCCTGTAGAATGGATTGGCGAATCCACCACACGGCGTAGGAAATGAACTTAAAGCCGCGCGTTTCGTCAAACTTTTCGGCGGCTTTTATCAGTCCCAAGTTACCCTCGTTAATCAAGTCGGGCAGGCTGAGGCCTTGGTTTTGGTACTGCTTGGCCACCGACACCACAAAGCGCAGGTTGGCGCGCGTAAGCTTTTCGAGCGCTTCCTGGTCGCCTTTTTTAATGCGCTGCGCCAGCTCCACTTCCTCCTCTACCGAAATCAGCTCCTCACGACCAATTTCCTGCAAATACTTATCCAGCGAGGCGCTCTCGCGGTTGGTAATTGACTTTGTAATTTTTAGCTGCCTCATCTTTTTCTAATTCAAAATTTCTAATTCAAAAATTCAATGTAAAAATCGTAGCTGTCACTTGTCACGTTTGTTACTCGTTACGGTTTCAATCCCGCACGGTTGCGTAGAATAACGTTGATGTTGCTGATTTTATTACCTCTATTAACAGTGAGCGAAATTTGGTCGGCGGGCCGAAACTTGCCGAGCTGCTCCTGCAGCTGCGCCACGGTGTTTACCTCCACCTCGTTGAGCTTAAGAATTACGTCGCCGCTGCGCAGCTTGGCGGCTTCGGCTGCGCTGCCCTCAAACACGGCCTGCACCAGCACGCCTTTTACCTCCTTTAGGCTAAAATGCTGCGCCACCTCCGAATTTATTTCCTGCAAAGCCACGCCCAGCACCGCGCGCTGCACCGTGCCAAACTCTACAATATCCTTTACCACCTTATCTACTATAGCGCTGGGCACGGCAAAGGAGTAGCCCATGTAGGTTCCGGTGTTCGATGCTATAGCCGTGTTGATTCCCACCAGCTCTCCGCGCGTATTTACCAGTGCGCCGCCGCTATTGCCGGGGTTTACCGCCGCATCGGTTTGTATAAACGATTCTATTTTAAAATTTTCGGAAAGAATATTGATGTTGCGCGCCTTTGCGCTCACAATGCCCGCCGTAACGGTAGAGGTTAGGTTTAGCGGATTGCCCACCGCCAGCACCCACTCGCCCAAGCGCAGCTCATCAGAATTTCCCATGGAAATGAAGGGCAGCTCCTGCGCTTCAATTTTTAGCACGGCAATATCGGTGCCGGGGTCGGTGCCTACCAACTTTGCCGAAAACGTGCGCCTGTCGTTGAGCGTAACGGTTATTTTTTCGGCGCGGTCTATCACGTGGTTGTTGGTTACAATGTAGCCATCGGTGGTAAGAATTACGCCCGAACCTGCGCCCTGCACCGGCTGCGGCTGCTGGTACTCGCGAAAACCATAGATAAAATCGAGCGGCGAAAAGTACTGCTGCACCTGCTCGTAGCTGGTTTTTACGTGCACCACCGCGTGCACCGATTTTTCGGCAGCCTCGGTAAAATCCACCGCGCCCGCCACCGCTGCACGTGACGAAACAGCCGGCAAATCAAAGCGCAATGCTGTGTCTGCGCTGTTGCCATGCTCCACCTTTACCACCGCTAAGGCAGTAGCTGCGCCTACTACGGCCGCAAAAAATCCGATAAAAAATACGTTCTTTTTCATCTTTGTACTCCTTTATACGTTAGTTTTATAAAATTGTTTCAAACAAACTCCTATCAAATTTCGCGCCAGCGTGGCGCATTTGCAATTTTGTCATAAACTTGAGATTTATTAGCTGAATAAGCTGTAATATTTGTTTATAATTCTTCATCTTTGTGCAATTTTTGTCAGTTTTTTTTCAAGCTATGGCGGTAGTAACGCTCACCACCGATTGGGGCATGTCCGATTTTTACCTCGCTTCGCTAAAAGGCGCGCTGCTACAGCACGCGCCGCAGGCTACGCTGGTGGACATTTCGCACGGCATTGCGCAGCACGATGAGGCCGAGGCGGCTTTTACGCTGCGCCACGCCTACGCGCATTTTCCCAAGGGAAGCATTCATATTATTGGCGTAAACAGCGCACCCAATAGCAGCGCGCTGCTGCTCGCGGAAGTCGATGGGCACTACTTTATTTGCGCCGACAACAGCTGCCTTAGCCTCATGTTTGTGCAGCCCGAATGCGTGGTTTCTGCTGCGCAAGAAGAAAAAAACGCAATGCTAAACGCCGCGCCGCGCTTGGTGCAGCAGCTGTTATCTGGGGTGGCAGTAAAAGATTTGGGCGCGCCAACCGAGCTGCAAGCCGCCACGCCAATTGCGCCTGTTTTAAACCATAAACCTTGCGCCACCGGCGAGCAAGTTGTTGCCAGCATGGTGGGGCGCATACTGCACATTGACAGCTACGGCAACGCCATTACCAACATTTCGCAGCAGCTGTACAATGAGCACTCCGGCGGTCGAGCCTGCACCGTTTTTTTCAACAGCAGCCGCTACAAATCGCCGCAAATTTTCGGCTCCTACACCGATGTGGAAATGGGCAGCCCCGTGGCTTTTTTCAACTCGCTTGGACTGCTCGAAGTTGCCACCAACCACGGCAACGCCAGCCATTTGTACCGATTGGACAAGGAAAACAGCACCATAACCATATTATTCAACGGACAACGGACAACGGACAATGAATAAAGAACTATTGTCCGTTATCCATTGTTCATTGTCCATTTTTTATTTTTATGACTGACACTTTAAATTCCTTTCAACGCCTGCTTGATGTGATGGACGAGCTGCGCGAAAAATGCCCATGGGACAAAAAGCAAACCATAGAAAGCATTCGCCCGCTTACCATTGAGGAAACCTACGAGCTGAGCGAAGCCATACTCGAAGGCGACCTGCCCAACATTCGCAAGGAGCTGGGCGACCTGCTGCTGCACATTGTTTTTTACTCAAAAATTGCTTCGGAGCAAAACGCTTTTACCATAAAAGAAGTTATTGACGGCCTTTGCGACAAGCTGGTGTACCGCCACCCGCACGTGTTTGGCAATGTGGAGGCCGATACCGCAGGACAAGTGGTAAAAAATTGGGAGCAGCTAAAGCTGAAGGAAAAAGACGGCAACAAAACGGTGCTGTCGGGCGTGCCCTCGTCGCTGCCGGCGCTCATAAAAGCGCAGCGCGTGCAGGAAAAAGCGCGCGCCGTGGGCTTTGACTGGGAGCAGCGCGAGCAGGTGTGGGACAAGGTGCAGGAGGAGCTGGGCGAGCTGCGTGTGGAGGTCGAAAAAATGGACGCGCAAAAAATGGAAAACGAATTTGGCGACCTGCTATTTTCCATGGTCAACGCGGCGCGGCTGTACGGCATTGACCCCGAAACCGCGCTTGAGCGCACCAACAAAAAGTTCATCAACCGCTTTGGATATTTGGAGCAGCAAACCATAAAAAAAGGTCGTCCGCTTACGCAAATGACCTTGGACGAAATGAACAAAATTTGGGACGAGGCAAAGAAAAATGAGCGGTAAAAAGCTGCTTTTTCAATATGATTATCCGCAATATTACCTAAAAAAATCAACCACGGAGACACAGAGAGCACAAGAAAACTCCGTGCACTCCTCATTCCTAAAGTTTGTACTGCTTGGCAGTAGAGGAACCGAGCGCACGGAAAATTTTGTGCGCTCCGTGACTCCGTGGTAAAAAATATCTTTGGGTGAAATAGCAGACAATCATATTTTCAAATAAATTTTCATTAGCGACTTCACTATAATTTTGTGAAACGGTTTTACGGGCAAAAAGTAAACCCTGCCCCACACATTGTTGAAGTGCACCAAGGTAGTGAGCGAAATTGTGCCGGTCAACTTATCGTTCATAACCGAAAGCCTAAAGTCCAAATGCTTGTCGCTTTCGCCCAGCACAATTTCGGTGTCGTTTTTTTCAATCAGCGAAAAAAAAGATTTCCCTTCACCCGGGTCTGTTTTTAGCCCAAAAATTCCCACAATAGCGTTTCGCAGCTTAAAAAGCGCGAGCGCCCAACCGGGCAGCCGCATTACTTCGCGCGCAATTTCCTCGGCGCTTTTTTCAGTTTTTCTCTGAACTTGGTACACATCGCAGTAGTGCAGCTTGCCAAAACCGTTTGCCGCCACAGAATTTTCGGGAATTACGTTCAATTTTGCAATCGTTTTCATCTTTTTCTTGGATTTTTTTTTGCAACGCGCAAATGTACGATGTTTTTTCCCTTTGCGGAATCTCCGAAAAGCTAAAGTCTTCTGCTTTTTTGCTTTCGGAGTTTCCGCGAGGCTAAAACCTCCCGATTTTTCGCTTTCGGAGTTTCCGCAGGGCTGAAACCTCCCGATTTTTCGCCTGCGGAGTTTCCGCGGGGCTGAAACCTCCCGATTTTTCACTTTCGGAGTTTCCGCGGGGCTAAAATCTCCCGATTTTTTGCTTTCGGAATTTCCGCGAGGCTAAAAACTCTCACTTTTCTTCTTTCGGAGTTTCCGCAGGGGATAAAACCTTTGGCGACTATGAGAAGTCAGCAAAAATGCCTACTTTTGTTCCTCATTTTACCATAAAAAACGAAAACAAAATGAAAAAAGCGTATGTATTTCCCGGTCAGGGCGCGCAGTTTGTAGGCATGGGCAAAAGCCTGTACGAAGGTCATGCTTTGGCAAAAACAATGTTTGACCAAGCCAACGAAATTTTGGGCTTCAACATTACCAACCTCATGTTTGCCGGCACCGACGAGGATTTGAAGCAAACCAAGGTTACGCAGCCTGCCATTTTTTTGCACTCCGTTATTTTGGCAAAAACGCTGACAGACTTTGCTCCCGACATGGTAGCAGGGCACTCGCTCGGCGAATTTTCGGCCTTGGTTGCCGCCGGCGCCATGAATTTTGAAGATGGCTTGAAGCTCGTTTCGCAGCGCGCGCAAGCTATGCAAAAGGCGTGCGAAAAGCAGCCTTCGACCATGGCCGCCATTCTCGGCTTACCCGACGAAAAGGTGGAAGAAATTTGCGCAAGCATAAATGAAGTGGTGGTGGCCGCCAACTACAACTGCCCGGGGCAGCTCGTTATTTCGGGCAGCATAGCCGGCGTTGATGCAGCCTGCGCAAAGCTTACCGAAGCCGGTGCCAAGCGCGCGCTGAAGCTCAACGTGGGCGGTGCTTTTCACTCGCCGCTTATGGAGCCGGCAAAAGTGGAATTGGAGGCTGCTATTGCCGCCACCAAGTTCAATGCGCCCCTTTGCCCCGTGTACCAAAACGTGGACGCCAAGCCGCAAACCGACCCCGAAGCAATTAAGAAAAACCTCATTGCGCAGCTTACCGCGCCCGTGCGTTGGACGCAAATTGTGCAAAACATGGTAGCCGATGGTGCAACAAACTTTGTAGAGCTCGGCCCGGGTAATGTGCTGCAAGGTTTAGTGAAAAAAATCAGCAAAGAAGCCGTAACCGAAGGAAAACAGGAATAATTTCAAGTTTCAAATTCCAAATTTTCCACGCGCAAGGCGCTCCCGTGCGTGGATTTGTGCGTAATCTGAAATTTGGAATTTGAAACTT
Source organism: Prevotellaceae bacterium (assembly GCA_031285695.1). Classification (GTDB taxonomy): domain Bacteria; phylum Bacteroidota; class Bacteroidia; order Bacteroidales; family UBA932; genus JAITMY01. The sequence continues at coordinate 5,146 of JAITVR010000170.1, read as the reverse complement.
GAAATTTAGATATGCGAAACACTGCTCCACATACCGCCCTGCCCAGTGCGCTGCCCGAAGTTAAAATCGAGCGGCGCACGTTGAGCAACGGCATTCCGCTGCACGCCATAAGCGCCGGCACGCAGGACGTGGTGCGCGTGTCGCTGGTGTTCGAGGCGGGCACTTGCTACCAGCCGCAAAAGTTGGTGGCAAGCGCCGCGCTTGCGCTCATGAGCGAAGGAACGCAGCGACTCACAGCGGCACAAGTTGCAGAAAATTTTGATTTTCTCGGCTCGTCATACGAGCACCATATTGACAAAGATTTTGCCATGCTCACGGTGTATTCGCTTAGCCGCCACCTGCGCAAAACGTTGGAAACGCTGAGCGAAATTGTGCTGCGCCCAACTTTTGTGGAGGAGGAATTGCGCACCTACTGCGCCAAGCGCAAGCAGCAGCTAAGCATTGAAAAAGAGCGCGTGGCGTACATAGCGCGCGAGCAATTTTTGGCAAGTATTTACGGCGCAAATCATGCCTATGGTTCCTTTGCGCAGCCACAAGACTACGACTTGCTTCGGCGCGAGCAGCTGCAGCAATTTCACACCGAATATTTTACCGCAAATCGCTGTTTTATTTTGCTTGCAGGTAAGGTGGGAGGCGATGAAGTGAAAATGTTGGAGGATTTTTTCGGAAAGATTTCAGCAGGAAAAAATACTGCACCGCTCATTTTGCCACAGGTAAAAAGCGAGGCAAAAAATTTGCGCATAGAAAAAACCGATGCCGTGCAAAGCGCAGTGCGCATGGGGCGCACGCTGTTTACCAAACAGCACCCCGATTTTGCGCCGCTGCACGTGCTTACTGTTGCGTTAGGCGGCTACTTTGGTTCGCGGCTCATGCGCAACATTCGCGAGGAAAAAGGTTACACCTACGGAATTTTTTCGACCTTAGTAAATCACCGACAGGGTGGGCACTTGAGCATCGGCGCAGAGGTGGGAAAAGAGCATGCGCAGGCCACTGTTGACGAAATTTGCAAGGAGCTACAGCGGTTTTGCGATGAAAAAATTTCGCACGAAGAGCTGATGTTGGTAAAAAATTACATCAGCGGCGAGGTGCTGCGCTCGCTCGATGGGCCGTGGGGTTTAGCCGAAGTGGCGTTGGATAATTTGTGCAGCGATTTGCCGTACAGCTACGCGCACAAGCTATTCGATACGCTGAAAAATATTACGCCGGAGCAGCTGCAAGCGCTGGCGCGCAGCTATTTTTCTCCCGCAAGCATGAGCAGCGTGATAGCGTAGATTCCAAATTCTGAATTTCAGATTTCAAATTACACACAAGCCTACACACGTGGAGGTGCCTTGTGTGATGGCAATTTGAAATTTGAAATTAGAAATTAGAAATTAGTTTTATGCGTAAGCTATTTTCCATACTTTTTCTTTTTTGCGTAAGCGCGCAGGCTACGCACGCAGTTGATGTAAACGCCGTGCATTTTCGCTCGGCGGGAGTTGATGTGGCTACGCAAAAGTATTTGCTACAGTGGAGCTATCCAAATCCCAATGATACCCTTGCCATAAAAAATGTACAGGTGCTGATGTACGCCACAGACGAATTTGGCTATGGAAAATTAGCGACTGTTGATACGCTCGACAACCAAGTTACGCAGTACATTGACAACAAAAATAGCTGCTGCGCACCGCCGATAATGTACGCACTTCGCCTAATAGATACGGGCACAAATTTACCGGCAACCACCGACCTTTTTTGCACCATGCAGCTGAGCGCACCTACGCTCGACACCTGCGCCAACACCATAAATTTGCAGTGGAGCGCGTACCAAAAATTCGTTTATTCTAACGAACAGCTGCAACCCGTAGTGGAGTTTTCCAACGAAGTACAATACCACATTTACGGTTACGTGGGCGGAAATATTTTTAAGCGCGATAGCATGGTGTGGCTTGCCTCGGCGGGTAGCGCAACATCGTACGCGCTGCCGGTGGTGCGCGAAAAAAAATATCATCACCTGCTTATTGCGGCGGTGTACAACAATGGGCAAGACACCAGCTTTTCCAACCGCGTTCCGCTGTACGCCGCGCTGCCGCTGCGCCCGCAGTATATTGCGATTGATTCGCTAATGGTAAATGAGGAAAGCACTAAGTTATGTTTTCAAATTGACCCTGCGACAGAATACGCGCACTTTTTTGTAGAAAAATCGAACGATATAAATGTAGGTTTTGAAAAAATTGAGGAGTTTTTCAATAAAAATCAACGCTCGGTGCAGCTTGGCGAAGGCGGCAATACTGCTGCGTTTTACCGCGTATCGGCGGTAAATAGTTGTGGGCGCGTTACCGTATCAAGCCCTGTGGCTACCGCGCTTGGCGTGAATGTACACAGCGAGGAAAAAGCTAACAGCGTGAGCTGGAATAGCATTAGGTACAACGGATTTGATGCGCGGTACAACGTTTATCGCACTGCGCCAAGTGAGCTTGCCACATCGTTTTATGATGTGCAAAATATTGGCATGACAGATGATTTATCGCTGCTGCCCGACAGCGTTTTTGGCGCGGAATTTTGCTACGTGGTGGAGGCCGTTATTCAAAACAACGAGCTGCAAAACATTTGCTACGTGCGCTCGGCAGAGGAGTGCAGCAGCTATACCCCGCAGGCGCACATGCCCAACGCAATACAGTTGAGCAGCAATTTTCAAAACCCGACTACAGGAAAAAGTCGCAACCTTTTTGAGCCCGTGAGCAGCAGCACAATTAGCTACACGCTAAATATTTACGCGCGCAGCGGAAGGCAAATTTACAGCGGCAGCGCGTCGTGGAATGGCCGCGAAAATAACACGGGAGAATTTGTAAATGAAGGTAGCTATGCCTACTTTGTAAAAATATTTTTTGCCAACGGCAAGCAAATAGAAAAAACGGGAAACGTAACCGTGGTGTACTAAATACAGTTTACAGTTTACATGTTTATGAGTTTACCAAACAATGCGTAATTCGTAAACTGTAAACTGTAAACTCGTAAACTAAGATTATATGGCAGACGAAAACATAGACCGCGAGGAAGCGCAGCAGGCGTTTGACAGCATGTTGAAAAGCGCGCTGCGCAGCTTTACCGCCGACGAGGTGGAGGCCATGCGCAAGGCATTTTCGTTGGCCTACGAGGCGCACAAGGGCACGCGCCGCAAGTCGGGCGAGGCGTACATTATGCACCCCATTGCGGTGGCGCGAATTGTGGCGCACGAAATTGGCTTGGGCTACAAGTCAATTGCCGCCGCGCTGCTGCACGATGTGGTGGAGGATACGGAGTACACCACCGAGGATATTCGCGGCATGTTTGGCGAAAAAATTTCGTTTTTTGTTGACGGACTTACCAAGCTCGACAACATTTTTGACGGCCAAGTTTCCATACAAGCCGAGAATTTTAAAAAAATGATGTTGGCCATGGCCGACGACATTCGCGTGGTGCTCATTAAGCTGGCCGACCGCCTGCACAACATGCGCACGCTGGGTTCCATGGCGCCGCACAAGCAGGAAAAAATTGCGAGCGAAACCGTGTACCTCTACGCGCCGCTGGCGCACCGCTTGGGTTTGTACAACATAAAAACGGAGCTGGAAGACTTGACCATGAAGTTCCAGTTTCCCAAAGTGTACGAAGAGCTGCAAAGCAAAATTGCCGCCACCGCTGCCGAGCGCAACGCCTACATCGACCAATTTATAGCACCAATAAAAGAGCGACTCAAGGACAACAGCATTGATTTTGACATTAAAGGGCGCGTAAAATCCGTGTACTCCATTTGGAAAAAAATGGAAAACAAGCAAATTCCTTTCGAGGAAATTTACGACCTGTTTGCCGTGCGCGTTGTGTTTAAACCCGCACCCGATGCTGACGAAAAGCGGCAATGCTGGCAAATTTACTCCATGGTAACGGATATTTACCGCCCCAACTACAACCGCTTGCGCGACTGGCTCACTGCGCCCAAAGACAATGGCTACGAGGCTTTGCACATTACCGTAATGGGGCCAAAAGGTCGATGGGTGGAGCTGCAAATTCGCTCCGAGCGCATGAACGAGATTGCCGAGCGCGGCTACGCAGCCCACTGGCGATACAAGGAAAATGAGGTGCAGGGCGAGGAAAAAAACTCCGATTCCTTCGATAAAGAGCTCGATATTTGGCTGGCGCGCATTCGAGAAATGCTGATAAATAACGAGGAAAATGCCATCGAATTTCTCGACCAATTTAAGCTCAATACCTTTGCCGAAAACATTACCGTATATAGCCCCAAGGGCAAGGTGGTAAAGCTTCCGAAAAAAGCAACTGCGCTCGATTTTGCCTACGAAATTCACACCGAAATTGGCAACAAAGCCATTGGCGCAAAGGTAAACCACAAGCTGGTGCCGCTTAGCTACGTGCTCAGCAGCGGCGACCAGGTAGAAATGCTTACCGCCGACAACCAAAAACCGCAGGTAGAGTGGCTCAACTTTGCCACCACTTCGCGCGCGCGCTACCAAATAAAAGCGGCGCTAAAGGCAGAGGTAAAGGAGCATTTTCAAAAAGGAAAACACGTGGTGGAAGAGGCGCTGCGCCACGCCGGAGCACAGCCCAACGCCAAGCTCTACAAGCGCATTACCGACGCCTACCACGTTACCAATAAGCAGGAATTATTTAGCCAAATAGGCGCGGGAATTTTGCAGCTAACCGAAATTGAGCGCATAGTGCGAAAATCGCGGCGCAACAAATTTTTGCGCTACATGGAGCTGCAAATACTTGGCACCGGCAAGCGCAAGCGCACTGACGAAGCCGCCGAAAAACCAAAGGAAGAAACCATTGACAAAAAAGCATTTTTGCTAAAAGAAGGCACCGACCCCTCAAAGCTCGCCTACCGCATAGCCAGCTGCTGCAGCCCCATTCCGGGCGACAGCGTTATTGGTTTTTTGGAGTCCAACAACAAGGTGCTCATTCACAAAAAAAGTTGCCCCATAGCCATTCGCGAAGCCGCGCAGCACGGCGAAAAAATTGTGAACGCCAAGTGGACCGAGCACAAAACGCTATCGTTTTTGGCGCGCATTGCCATCAACGGATTTGACCGCATGGGCATGACGCAGGAGCTGCTGAAAATTATTTCGGGCGAAATGAAAATCAACATTCGCCGCATTAACGCCGAAAGCCACGA
>JAITVR010000157.1 GCA_031285695.1 Prevotellaceae bacterium | reverse complement strand
CAAAAGTATGCCGACAACTATGAGCGCTACGCCCCAAAATAAGCCTGTGTGCATTTTCATTTTGTTTAAAATTGAAGGTACAAAGATAGTAAAAAGCGCGACTTGCGATATGCGACTTGCGAAAAGAGTCGCAGGTCGCATATCGAGTTTCGCATATCGAAGCTATACAAGCTTTAGCTCCGTGGCAATGGTGTTCATTTTCTTGTCCAGCTCGGCGGTTACGGCCTCCACATCGTTTACCGAGTGCAGGTTTTCGCGCACGCCGAAGTAGAATTTTATCTTCGGCTCGGTACCCGATGGGCGCACGGAAACAATGGTGCCGTCCTCGGTCAACCATTGCAAAACGTTGGAGGTAGTTTTTTGCTCAATCTTGCGCTTTGCGCCGCTTTTTACCTCTAAAACTTCGAGCAATTGGTAATCGTAAATTTCCTTTACAGCCGAGCCTGCCAACGATTTCGGCGGGTTGGCGCGGAAGTCCACCATCATTTGCTTAATGGCGGCAAGCCCGTCCATGCCCTTTTTCGTTACCGAAATTTGCTTCTCCTTGTAGTAGCCAAATTGCGTGTAGATGTGGTGCAGCAGGTCGAGCATGGTCATGCCCTGCTCCTTTGCCCATGCAGCCACCTCGGCCGCCAAGCCACAGCTGATGATAGCGTCCTTATCGCGCACCAAGCCGCCCACGTTGAAGCCGAAGCTCTCCTCGCCACCGCCAATGTAGGTCATGCTGCACTCGTTTTCGCGCACGAGTTCGGCAATGTACTTGAAGCCCGTGTAGCAGTTGAACCACTTTACGCCAAATCCTTCGGCAATGCGACTTATAAGTTCGGTGGTAACAATCGTTTTTACAGTAAATTCTTTGCCCTGCAATTTTCCCAGCTCCTTCCAGCGGCGCAGCAGGTAGTAGGTAAAAATGGAGTTGGTTTGGTTGCCGTTGAGCAGCACAAACTCGCCTTTTTTGTCGCGCACGGCCAGCGCAATGCGGTCGGCATCGGGGTCGGTGGCCATTACCATTTCGGCGCCTGTTGCCAAAGCCTTATCCACCGCCATTTTCAGCGCGGTGGGTTCTTCGGGATTTGGAGAATAAACTGTTGGAAAATTTCCGTCATTTACATCTTGCTCGGGCACGTGAATGAGGTTGGTAAAGCCCATGCGCCGCAGCATTTCGGGCACCAACTTCACGCCGCAACCGTGCAGCGGAGTGTAAACGATTTTAATATCCTTATGCTTGGCAATCGCCTCGGGCGAAAGGCAAATCAAGCCCTTAATTCCGTTGAGGTAAATATCATCTATCGCTGCGCCAATGGTTTCAATTTTTCCTGCGCCGCCGCTAAACATTACCTGCGCCGGGTCGGTAATTTTATTTACCTCGTCAATAATGTTGGCATCGTGCGGAGCGAGCACCTGCGCGCCATCGTCCCAGTACGCCTTGTAGCCGTTGTACTCCTTGGGGTTGTGCGATGCGGTAAGCATTACGCCGCTTTGGCAGCCCAGCAGGCGAATGGCAAAGCTGAGCTCGGGCGTGGGGCGCAGCGCATCGAAAAAGTAAACGTGAAAGCCGTTGGCGGCAAAAATTTCGGCCACCGTTTTAGCAAAAAACGGGCTGTTGTTGCGGCAGTCGTGCGCAATGGCCACCTTTATTTGCGGCAGCGCGGCAAAGGATTTTTTTAAATAATTTGCCAAGCCTTGCGTAGCCATGCCCACCGTATATTTGTTCATGCGGTTGGTGCCCACGCCCATAATTCCGCGCAGTCCGCCTGTGCCGAATTCGAGATTTTGGTAGAAACTTTCCACCAGCTCCTTTTCGTTGTTCTGCATCAAGTCCTTCACTTGCGCCTTTGTTTCCTCATCGAAATTTCCGGTAAGCCAAGCGTTTGCACGCTCTAACACTTTGGGGTCAACGTTTGCCATAGCTGTATGAATTAAAAATTATGAATTAAGAATTAAAAGTTTAGTGAAGCAATACATTTCCTCAAGCTATCCTTCCAGTACGGAATTTCTACGCCGTAGGTTGCCTTTATTTTTGCCTTGTTCAGCACGCTGTAGTGCGGGCGAGCAGCAGGCGTTGGGTAATCCTTACTTTCTATCGGAAAAACTTCGCACGAGCGCTTACCCTGCTCCATAATTTCGCGCGCAAAATCGTACCAGCTGCACACGCCCTCGTTGCTGTAGTGGTACACGCCGCTTACAAATTTGCGCTCGCCGCTGCTTACTTTTTTAATAATATTTGTAATGCAACTCGCCAAATCCGCAGCGTTGGTGGGCGTTCCCACTTGGTCAAACACCACGTTGAGCGATGGTTTTTCAGCACCCAAGCGCAGCATAGTTTTTACAAAGTTGTTGCCAAAGGTAGAGTACAACCACGCCGTGCGAATTACCATGCTTTTGCTATATGCCAGCGCAAATTCCTCACCTCTCAGCTTCGTGCGCCCGTACTCCGACTGCGGATTTACCTTGTCATCTTCCTTGTACGGCTCAAAGTTTTTTCCGTCAAAAACGTAGTCTGTTGAAACGTGAACGAAATACGCCTGCACATTTTCTGCCGCCTCCGCTAAATTTTTCACGGCAGTGGCATTAAGCAACAATGCAAACTCTTTTTCGATTTCGGCTTTATCCACCGCTGTGTAAGCAGCACAGTTGACGATAAAATTTGGCTGATGTTGCTCACAAAAAGCCTTTACCTGTGCGGCGTTGGTAATATCCAGCTCCGCCACATCGGTAAAGATGAGCTCAAAGCCTGCCATGCCTTTTGCGCACTCCTTGAGCTCGCTGCCCAGCTGTCCGTTGCCGCCGGTTATGAGAATTTTTTGCATGTTGGTCTCGATATTTTTTATTTCATTTTCTGACTACAGCAGGTCGTTCAAGCCAAGTATTTTACAGCCTTTACTTTCGTAGTAGCGCAGCATTTCATCAATTTTCCTTTTATCGTAGCTTGTAATGCAATCCGAAAGAACGTTAACGCCATAATCCGCTTTGCGTAAGTTGAAGCAGGTTGATTTAACGCAGGCAACGGCATCTGCTCCGGCTATGTAAAATTCGCAAATTTCATTTTTACCTATAAAGTTGGCAAAT
>JAITVR010000155.1 GCA_031285695.1 Prevotellaceae bacterium | reverse complement strand
AGCTGCCATTTTGACCTGATAGGGTAGTAGCTACACCTCCCACAATGTAACCTGTAACCCACTTGCCGTTGTTGCTATTTGAGTAGTCGCTTAGAATTTGTGCAACAGTGAAGGGATTTGCTTCAGTGCCCTCACCGGTGCCATCTACTACCTCTTCTTCGTCATCGCCTATGACGGGTTTTTCTTTTGCGCACGAAACGAATAGCGCTGTGCTTAGCATGGCTACTGCCAAAAGTTGAAAAATCTTTTTCATAATCATTCTTTTTTAAAGTTTTACTGCTAACTAATTGTACTTAATATCGTCGAAATACCAGGTGTTGCTGCTGGGATACTTTGGAATGAAGTAGCGGAAGGCAACGTACATTACATCGCCCACGTTTCCGTAGCTGCTTAGCGTGTGCGACTGTTGTGTAAACGGAATGTTTGCGCCGCTGCCGTTGTAGGGAATCGTATCTGAAAGCGTTTTTATTAGCTGCCAATCGTTGAGGTTGCTCAAGCTGGGCGTGGTAGTACTTTCGCTTGAAGCGGAGTAGCAGCGCACCTCTACGGTGGCTTTGGAGCTGGAGTTGTAGGCTATGGCGGCTGTGTAGGTAAAGGCTGCGCCGTTGGCTATTTTTAGCGGCGGCGTAATGAGCCAGGCATCGGTAGTGTCGCCCAAGGCCAGGTAGGAGGTGGCTTGGGCGCAGCGTATGTGAGGTGACAGCGGGTCGTTATACGTTGCTCCAAAAATGGCGGTTTGAAAGGCGCGGTGCCAGCCGTCTCTACCGGTGTTGCACCAGCCCTTTGGCGCCATTAGGTGCTGCCCATCTACGGAGGAAACGCTGTTGAAGTTTTCGCTGAGCGAGGTTACAAACTTATCGGGCGTTGCCATGGTAAGCGCTTGGGGCTTGTCCCAATCTTTTTTTACGCAGGAAGCAGCGGCTACCGCTATGGTCAGCGCTAATGCTGTATTTCGTAGTATTTTCATAGGTCAATATTTTAAGAAGAAGTTTAGGAAGTTTATGAATTTTAGGAAGAAAAATTGTTCTTAAAATTCCTAATCTTCTTAGACTTCATTTTCAATTTTCAACTCTCCACTTTCAGCTAAAATCGGTAGTACACCTGCGCAAAAAAGTTGAAGCCAAAGCTGTAGTAGTACTTGGCCGGAAAGGCGTCAATCAACGCTTTGCCTTCGGTGGCTTTTCTGTGGTCGGAGCCAACAATGGGCACGCGAGTTTGCTCGTAGCCGCCCGTTTTAAAAAAGTTGTTGGTAAGGTTTGAGGCGTTGGCGCTAAAGCCAAGTATGCCGCCGCTTACCTTCCACGTGGCGCCGCAGGCAAGGTCGAGGGTGTAGGCCCATGGGTACTTTTCCTGCTCCTGCAGCTTAGCTTTCATGGCGGCTTTTTCTTTGTCGGTTCCTAAGGTTACAGCTCCCACCATGCTTTCGGTGCGGCGGTCGAGGTACATATCCACGTAGGTATTGCCCACTACGTTGCCCGTTAGGGCTACCCACCAGTACTTGGGCGAGCGGTAGGTAAGCGTGGCCGAGGCTGCGGTTTGCGGTATTCCGCCCAGCGCGTAGCCGGTAACCATAGCTTTTTCTACCTTAGTAATTTGCACCTGGCTGTCCTCCATTTTGGTAACGTTGGGGTTGGAGGCGTAAATGTACGAGCCGTGCGAGGCTGCCAGCGCTGCCGTAAGGGTGGAGCTTAGCTTGTAATCTACGCCAAACTCTACGCCGGTGTACTGCTTGTTCAAGCCCTGCGTAATGTACTCAATGAGCGCGCCGGGCGTGCCGTCTTCGGCATCGGCGGTATTTTCATCGTAAAAAGTTCTTACCTCCGACAAATCTTGCGCCAAGGTAAAAAATCCTGCAACTTTTACGCGCAGCAAGGGGCCTCGGTATATGTAGGCAATGTCGGCGGTGTATATTTTTTCGGTTTGCAGGTCCAAGCCTTTGCTTGTGCAAATGGTATCATCGAGGGCAATGTCGGCGTAGCGTATTTGCACGTATGAGTTGCGGAACTGCGGTGCGCGGGTTTGCGCGCCTGCGTTGGCGGTAACAAAATGCCGCCCCGTAATTTTGTAGGTGGCGTTGGCTTTTGCTCCCCAAGTTATAAAGTCTTTTGTTTTTGAAGTGGTTTGTGAGCGTCCCTTCATCAGCTCCTCCACGCGACCATTTTTCATGTGTCCCTCGCGGTAAAAACCGGTGTAGCCAGCTTGCCCTGCGGCAAAAAAGTCAAACCTGTTCAGCTTTACCTGCGCCTCGCCCCATGCGCTTACCTCATTCTGAAAAATATCGTAGTCGTAGCCGTACTTGTCGCCCTTGTACTTGCGGCGCTGCTCGTCCGTGGTTTCGTTTAGGTTGTAGCTGGGGTTGGCCGAGGTGCTCATCAAAAATTTGTCCATGTTCAAGTAGTAGTCTGCCCCCAGCGGGTCGAGCACGGTTTGAAAAAACGAGCCTTTGTACCGCTTGGCCTCCACGCCGCCAAATGCCGAAAGGTACCTGTTGATGTGGTTGCGGTAGTTTACGTAGCCGCTAAAGGTTGTTTGGTCGTTGCGGTATTCTTTTACAATATTCATGGCCTGTTTTTCGCCGGCCACGCCTTGGTTGGCGGCGTAGTTGGCTTGGTACAGCGCGTCCCAATCTATTTGCGTAACCTTCGAAATGTTGTTTTGCCACGCTTCGGTCATTAAATTTTGCACCGTAGAGCTTGGGTAGCGGTTGGTGCTCACGCCCAACTCCGGTGCAGAGTTGTAGCGCGGCAGCTTGCGGTAGTAGTCGGGGCGCGGGTCGTTGCCCTCAAACCAATCCAGCGCCGAGGTACCGTTGCGTCCCGTTTGCACCGAAAAACCTGCTTCAAACCTTGAGTTTTGGCTAATATCCCAGTAGTAGTTGAGCATGGCCACCGGCATGTGCGTGTTGCGAATGCGTGCGCTGCGCTTTTCGTCGCCCTGAAAGCCCCAGTTGGGGTTGTAGTGGTAGTCCGTAAGGTCGTACACATCTTGTATTACCGCGCTGCTCATGCCTCTTTTTAGCGGAGCGCCAAAAATGGTAAGGTTGAGCGCGTGCTTTTTGTTCAGCTGTTTTTCTGCCGCTAAAAAGTAGGCGTAAGCCTCGTACGGCGTGCCATCTAAAAAACCTTCGGAGGCCAAGCGCGCCGAGGCCGATGCGGTTACCGCCCAGCCGTTTTCCATCAATCCGCTTGCGTACGTGGCCATCATGCGGCCGGCGTACGTGCGGTTTGAGGCGGCAAGCGATACGCTCGTTTGCTTGCGGTAGCCCGAGGCGCGGGTGCTGTAGGTTGTTGTGCCTGCAAAGTTGCCAAACGACATTTCCGAAGGCGCTAAGCTATAAACTGTTGTGTAGTTGCGCATGGCATCGTTCAATCCGCCGTAGGTGTTGTAGTTGGCGTAGCCCGTTTCGGGGTCGCGAAATGAAAATCCGTTGAAGTAAACCGAGGTGTAATCGGACCTGTAGCCGCGCGGGTTGAAGCGAAATGGGCTAAGGTTGTACGAAACCTGCGAGGCAAACACATCGCGCGAGGCGCCCAGCAATCCCGACACGCCCGAGCCGCCAATTTCCGCCTCGTCGGCATCAAGCTCTATAATGTCTGACGAAGTTAAATCCAGCTCAATAAGTTCACTTGTAACCGATTGCGAAAAATTTACAGCCGTATCGCTTGCAGGTTGCGCCAGTGCAACCGAGCAAAACGCCACGACAAGCCAGCAGCACAGCACATGTTTTTTCAAAACCATTCTCATATATAATAAATTAACGCATAAATATTATAGCCAAAATAGTAGCGCAAGATAGCTACTTTTCTTCTCAATTCATAATACAAAACGGTGAAGTTTATGTTGCTTATTTGTAAATATTTGCCTTTTCAGCTGAAAAGTAGGTGCTTTTGAAAAATAATTGTTACTTTTGGGAGGGAAAATTCAGAACTTTAGGAGGTCATATATACAAGATTAACAAGAAAAAATTCTGTCAATCCTGTCAAAAAAATGTTGAAAATAATTTTGCTTTTGGAAAAAGAAATTAAAAATTTTACAAGACAGGATTAACAAGATTAACAGGAACGAATTCTGTAAATTTTGTCAATCCTGTCAAAATTTGTTGAAAATAATTGTTGTTTTTTGGAGGAGAAAATTAAAATTTTTATGAGATAGGATATACAGGATTAACAGGAAAAATCCTGTAAATTTTGTCAATCCTGTCAAAAAAATGTTTGTATGAAACACGAAGTTATTACATCGCAAATTATTCGCGCAGCATACAATGTGCACAATGAGTTGGGCTCGGGTTTTTTAGAAAAGGTGTACCATAATGCCATGATTGTGGAGCTACAGGAAATGGGCTTTACGGTGTGCTCGGAAAAACCGATACCTGTACTTTATAAAAATAAGTTGGTGGGAGATTATTACGCAGATTTATTGGTAAATGATTTGGTAGTTGTGGAGTTTAAAGCGGTGGAAACATTAAATCCGATTCACGAAGTGCAGTTGGTTAACTACTTGGTAGGTACAGGAATTGATGTGGGTTTGCTAATTAATTTTGGACATTCGGTAGTGGTAAAACGAAAATATAGAGAGTATAAAAAACAGTAATATTTTGACAAGATTTGCAAGATTAACAAGAAAAAATCCTATAAATTTTGTCAATCCTGTCAAAAAAATCATCAAGACACCAACAATAATTATGGCAAAAATTTTTCGCTTCGCGCTGCTGCTAGCGCTCACGCTAAACGTAAGCCTTTGCTTTGCGCAAAAGCAAAAGTACATGGCGGCTTGCATCGCTTTTTACAACCTCGAAAATTTGTTCGATACCATTGATTCGCCCAACACCGACGATGCGGAATTTTTGCCCGGCGGCCCCTATCGTTGGAGCGCCGAAAGGTACGCGCAAAAGCAGCGCAACATGGCCTCGGTAATTCGCAAAATTGGTACGGAAATGCTACCCGCAGGCCCCACGCTGCTTGGCGTGTGCGAAATTGAAAACCGCCTGGTGGTGGAAGACCTTGTAAAAACTGCACCGCTAAGCGAAATGGGCTACGGCATTGCCTACGAGCCCTCGCCTGATGCGCGCGGCGTAGGCGTGGCGCTCATTTATCAGCAAAATCGATTTAGGGTGCTGGGCACGCGCTCGGCTATTCTCAGCATTGAGGGAATGCCCGATTTTCGCACGCGCAACCAGCTGGTAGTTTCGGGCGTGCTCGATGGTGTGGATACGCTGCACGTGGTGGTAATGCACTGGCCATCGAAGCGCGGTGGCGAAAAGCGCAGCAAGCCCCTGCGCGACGGTGCCGCCAAGCTCTGTCGCAGCGTGGTCGATTCGCTGTACGCCGTAAGTGCCAACGCAAAAATTATTCTCATGGGCGACTTCAACGATAACCCCGAAAGCGCAAGCGTGCAAAAGGTTTTGGGTGCGCGCACTGCGCCCGAAAAAACGGAGCGAAAAGGTCTTTACAATACCTCGTACAAGTCGTACAGAGAGGGAAACGGCTCGTATGCTTGGAACGATAGCTGGGATTTGATAGACCAAATAATTGTGTCGGAACCCTTGTTGGGCAAGGATTACAGCACGTACAAATTTTTGCGCTACAAGGTTTTCAACGCCGAATTTTTGAAGCAAAAGGACGGTCGCTACGCAGGCTACCCGTGGCGCACTTTTTCGGGCACCACCTTCATCGGCGGCTACAGCGACCACTTTCCTACGTACATTATGCTTATTCGCAATGCAGAGTAACAAGATAAAAAGATAAATTTTACCCCTTTGCCTTTATGGCATCGCGCAGCTTCGAGGCTTCCTCGTAGTTTTCTACCTCCACGGCTTCGTTGAGTAAATGCTGGAGTTCGTCGGTGCTTTTGTGCGAGTAATCGGTG